>JBEBXB010000200.1:0-4362 GCA_040391885.1 Conexibacter woesei
GCTCAGTTGAAGACGTAGAGCAGCAGGAAGGCGGTTGCGGCAAAAACGCCTGCAGCCAGAATCACGCCCCTGTCCTCGGCCACGATCGCGGCCGTCGAACGATCGTCGGAACGGTCGTAGATCAGGTAGAGGTACCGGAAGATCCCGTAGACGACGGGCGGGATGGTCAGCATCATGTTGCTGCCGATCAGGGGCGAGTCGATCGTGTAGATCGCGTAGCTGATCACCGTGCCGGTCGTGACGAGGGCGACCATCTGGTCCAGGAACGGGAGCGAGTAATGCTCCAGGACGGGCCGGCTGCTGGTCCCCTCGTGAAGCTCCGAGACCGCTTCCTGCCGGCGCTTGGTGAAGCCGAGGAAGCAGGCGAGCATCCCGGTGCAGAGGATCAGCCACTCGGAGGCGTGGGCGTCGACCGCCTCCGCGCCCGCCATCACCCGCAGGATGAAGAGCGTGGCGAGGGTCATCACGTCGATGATCACCACCTGCTTGAGGCCGAAGCTGTAGGCCACCTGGATCACGCCGTACCCGACGACCATGCCGCCGACCTTCCAGTTGACCAGGGTGAAGGCGACCGCGATCGCCCCGACGGCAAGCACCGCCGCGATCACCCAGGCCGACCCGATCGAAAGCTGCCCGGCCGCGATCGGGCGGAACCGCTTCTTCGGATGCTGGCGGTCGAGCTCGACGTCGTTGAGATCGTTGATGAAGTAGCCGGCACTGGAGATCGCGCAGAAGGCGGCGAAGGTGATCAGGGCCTGACCGACCGCCCAGGCGTCGTCGACCTGGCCCGAGAACAGCAGCCCCGCGAAGACCAGGACGTTCTTGACCCACTCGTGCGGCCGAGCCGTCTTCAGCGCGGCCCGCAGGGGGCCCCGCTGCGGGAGGGTGTGTTCGGAGGTGATCGCTTCCATCTGGGTCAAAGGGCGCCGGGCGGAACTGATTCAGGCCGGCGCCAAATTGAGTCTCGGCCGGGAAAGGCTACTGATTCGGGTCGGAGGGAGCCGGATCGAAGAGCACGCCGGGATTCAGCATGCCGCCGGGGTCGACCGCGTGCTTGGCCCCCCGAAGGGCCGCTGCGAACGGATCCGGGCGCTGGCGGTCGTACCACGGGCGATGGTCGCGGCCGACCGCATGGTGGTGTGTGATCGTGCCCCCGGCGGCGATGATCGCCTCGCTCGCCGCGGCCTTGATCTCGTCCCACTGCTCGACCTCGCCGCCGCGGACGGCGGGAGCCAGGACGGTGAAGTAGGGCGCGGCCCCGTCCGGATAGACATGTGTCAGCCGGCAGCTGATCCGCGGTGCTCCGCCCCCCTCGGCCGGTGCGCCGGAAACCGCGGCGACCGCATCCCGCGTCGCGGCTGTCACCGCGTGGTGGAAGGCCTCGAACCGATCCCAGGTGATCGCCGTCTCGAAGGTCTCGGAGAGCACCCCGCAGGCGACCATCGTGTCGCGCAGGTAGGGGGCGAGCAGAAAGGCCCCGCGCCACCGGTCGGCCCCCGACCCACTCGCTTCGCCGCCCTCGTCGCCCGGCGCGGCCACGGACCGCGACCCGACCGTGCCGCCGTGCTCACGGGCGATCGCGACCGCCTGGTCGAGCAGGCCCTCGACCGGCTGGTCAGCCGACTCGAAGCCGAGCAGCAGCAGGCTGGCGCGGCCGTCCCCGGCCCCCATGGTCATCGCTTCGAGAGGGTCGATCAGCCGGCAGTTGCTGGGGCCGAGCCGGGACTGGGCGATCGCCCGGACCGCCCCGGTGGCCGCCGCCGCGAAGTCAGGGAACTCGATCGTCGCGCTGCCTTTGAACCGAGGCCGCGGACGGACCCGCATCCAGGCCTCGGTGATCACCCCGAGCGTCCCTTCCGAGCCGAGCAGCATCCGGTCGGGCGAGGGGCCCGCGCCGGATCCCGGCAGCCTGCGGCTTTCCCATTCGCCGGCCGGGCCGATCGCCCGGATCGACTCGGTCAGATCGTCGATGTGGGTCTCCCCGGTCGCGAAGTGGCCCCCGGCCCGGGTGGCCAGCCAGCCACCGAGGGTCGCGTACTCGAAGGACTGCGGGTAGTGGCGGAGGGTGAGGCCGTGCTGCCGGAGGTGATCCTCGAGCGCGGGTCCGCGAATCCCGCCCTGGATCCGGGCCGCCAGCGAAACCGAATCAATCTCCAGCACCCGGTCGAGGCCGGTAAGGTCGAGCGAGACCGACGGCCGTTCACCGGTGCGGGGCTCGACCCCGCCGACGACGCTGGTCCCGCCGCCGAACGGGATCACCGCGGCACCCCAGCCGGCCGCCCGGTCGAGCACCTCCCCCACCTCGGCCTCGGTGCGTGGGAAGGCGACCAGATCGGGCGGTTCCGGGAACTGCCCGCGGAACCCCCGCACGATGTCGCGGTAGCCCTTGCCCAGCGCGTGGACGGCCCGGTCGTGGGGGTCGGCGCTGAACAGCGGCTCCGGTGCGGCCCCGGGCGATTCGAGCCGCGAGGGCCGCAGCGAGACCCGCTCCAGCGGCACAGCCGCCTCCGGCTCGCCCCCGAAGCCGAACATCGCCCGGATCCCGGCGGCGGCCTGGGAGACCTCCGCCGCGGGACGCTGTTGGTCCTCGTATCCCCAGCCCCAGTGCTTGAGCCGCCGGCCGGTCAACGCCGGCCTACCAGTGAACCCCGCGCAACAGGTGAGCGAAGGCCACCGCTTCGGTCGAAGGGGCCCTTTCCGCCTCGCCCTCGCCCTCGCTCTCTCCCTTGGCCGCCTTCGACTCGGGGAAGAGCTTGTAGCCGGTGTTGAGGATCGCGTCGGAGGCCTTGGGCGAAATCGCGTAGAGCAGCTCGCCGAAGTTGCCGAGCTTGGTCGCGACCTTCTTCGGCTTGCCGATCATCGCCCCGGTGATCATCTCCGCCGCTTCCTCGGGGGAGATGGTCGGGAAGGCGTCGTACATCTTGGTCGGCGCGATCATCGGGGTCCGCACCAGCGGCATGTGGATCGTCGTGATGTGCACCTTGTCGTCGATGATCTCCGAGGCGATGCAGCGGCTGAATGCGTCGAGCGCCGCCTTCGAGGCCACGTAGGCGGAGAACCGCGGCGTGTTCGTCTGGACCCCGATCGAGCTGATGTTGATGATGTGCCCGCTCTTGCGCTCCCGCATCCGCGGCAGCAGGGTGAGAATCAGCTTCAGAGAACCGAAGTAGTTCAGCTGCATGGTCCGCTCGAAGTCGTGGAAGCGGTCGTAGGAGAGCGCGACCGACCGGCGGATCGAGCGGCCGGCGTTGTTGACCAGCACGTCGACGTGACCGTGGGCCGCGAGCACTTCGTTGCCCATCCGCTCCACGTCGTCGGGATCGGAGAGATCGCAGGTGTGGATGAAAGCCTCGCCACCTTCGGCCTCGATCTCCGCCCGGGTCTCCTCCAGCTTGTCCTGGGAGCGGGCGACCAGCAGGACCTTGGCCCCGGCCAAGGCCGCCTTGAGCGCCGCCGAATGGCCGATTCCGGATGAGGCACCGGTGATCATCACGACCTTGCCGCCGATCGCTCCGCCGAGCGAACGGTCCTTGAACAGGTCCGGGTCGAGGTTCCGCTCCCAGTAATCCCAGAGGCGATCCGCGTAGGAAGCCAGCGGCGGCACCGAGATGTCGGTGCCTTCGAGGGCCGCGAGCGTGTTCGAGCAGTCGAACTTGGTCGGGTAGTTGATGTAGACGAGGACGTCGCGGGGGACGCCGAGGTCGTCGAGCACCGTGTCGGAGATCCGCTTGACCGGGGGCAGCATCATCAGCCCGCCGCGGACAGCCGGCGGGACGATGTCGAGCATCTGCGGGTCGAGCCGCATCGACATCTGCGGCGCGTTGGCCGAACGGGCGAACTGGTTGATGATCTGACCGGCGGTGAGCGGGTTCGGGTCGGTCAGGTGGAAGGCCTTGCCGTCCTCGCCGTCCAGGTGGGAGATGTGGTCGATCGCGTCGGCGACGAAGTCGACCGGGACCACGTTGATCTGCTTGCCCTCGATGCCGATCGTCGGCATCCACGGCGGCAGCACGTTGCGCAGCCGCTGAATCAGCTTGAAGAAGTAGTACGGGCCGTCGACCTTGTCCATCTCGCCCGTCTCGGAATCGCCGACGACGATCCCCGGCCTGTAGATCCGCCAGGGGCGATCGAGACGCTCCCGGACGATCCGTTCGGACTCGTGCTTGGTCCGGAAGTAGGCGTGCTTGTCGAGGTTCTCGGCCTCCTCGAACATGTCCTCGCGCCAGGTTCCCTTGAAGAGCCCGGCCGCGGCGATCGAGCTCGCGAGGTGAAAGCAGCCGACCTCTGTCTGGTTGGCGAAGTCGACGGCGTTGATCGTGCCCTCGATGTTGCCGATCCGGATCGCCTCGTCGTCGGCTTCCA
>JBEBXB010000201.1:0-4358 GCA_040391885.1 Conexibacter woesei
TCGCGGTGATCGTCTACCCGTGGCTCTCGATCGTGGTCGCCGTCCTCTACTTCCGCCTGCGTGAAGTGAAGGGCGAAGTCGCGGTCAAGGACCCCGGATTCGAAGGTGGCATCGAGCCGCCGGCGCCGGCTGTCTGAGTCACTGAGCCGAAATAGCTTCACTTAGCCCGAAAGGCCCGTCGCATCAGCGGCGGGCCTTTCTCGCTTGGCCTCAGACCTTCAGCTCGTACTCCAGCCAGGTGCGCTTCTCGGCGCCGGTCGAGTCGTAGAGACGTTGAGCCCGGGTGTTGTCGGGCGCGGTCGCCCATTCGAGTACCGGGGAACCGATCTCGCGGGCCAGGTCACAGCCGATCTCGATGAAACGCCGGCCGATTCCCTGGCCGCGCACGCTCTCGCTGACGAAGAGGTCGTTCAACAGCACGGTGCTGGTGGCCGTGAAGGAGCTCTTGTGGCGGTAGTAGCACGCGAACCCGACCGGGATGCCGCCATCCCACGCGGCGTAGATCCACCCGCTGTGATTCGAGCCGACGAACCGGGAGAAGAACTCCAGGTTTCGTTCGGGATCGATGCGCTCCACCTCGTAGAACTCCTGGTAGGCCACGATCAGCGGCAGGATCTCGGGGAGCTCTTCGGCTGTGGTGGGGCGGATCTCGATGGCCATGAACCGACCCTACTGTCCACCCGGCGGCCGCGAGAGCGGCAAGTTCCGTTGCCGGGGGAGGTGCGGGGACCGCGGCGACGTAAGTTCGCTGAGGAACAGTCGTGGAGCCAGTGTTGCTGGCCGCGTCCGTCCATCTCTTAGAGTGAGGCTAGTCGAGCCCACTCACGATCCCGGAGGGTAGACCGCTGGCACGTCCGACCGATACCAACGAGCAACTGCTCTGCAGCTTCTGCGGCAAGTCGCAGCGTCAGGTCAAGAAGCTGATCGCCGGCCCCGGGGTGTACATCTGCGACGAGTGCATCGACCTCTGCAACGAGATCATCGACGAGGAGGCGGTCGGCCCGGTCACGGCTCCATCGGGGCTCGATCTCGAGCGGCTGCCGCGGCCGCAGGAGATCAACGCCGTCCTCGACGAGTACGTCGTCGGCCAGGAGGCCGCCAAGCGGGCCCTCTCGGTTGCCGTCTACAACCATTACAAGCGGGTCCGGATCGCCGAGACCGAGGATCCCGAGGTCGAGCTCCAGAAGTCGAACATCATGCTCCTCGGCCCGACCGGCTGCGGCAAGACCCTGCTCGCACAGACGCTCGCCCGCATGCTCAACGTGCCGTTCGCGATCGCCGACGCGACCGCGCTCACCGAAGCCGGCTATGTCGGCGAGGACGTCGAGAACATCCTGCTCAAGCTGATCCAGGCGGCCGACTACGACGTGAAGAAGGCCGAGACCGGGATCATCTACATCGACGAGATCGACAAGATCACCCGCAAGGCCGACAACCCGTCGCTCACCCGGGACGTATCCGGCGAGGGCGTCCAGCAGGCGCTGCTGAAGATCCTCGAAGGAACCACCGCATCGGTGCCGCCCCAGGGAGGGCGCAAGCATCCGCACCAGGAGTTCCTCTCCATCGATACGACCAACATCCTCTTCATCTGCGGCGGGTCCTTCTCCGAGCTGGAGAAGGTGATCGAGCGGCGGGTCGACCACAAGGGGATCGGCTTCGGCCAGGCGATCGGCCCCGACGGCCACGACGATCCCGGCGAGCTCTTCGAGAAGGTGCTGCCGGAGGACCTGATCGAGTTCGGGCTGATCCCCGAGTTCATCGGCCGGCTCCCGGTCGTGGCGGCGCTCCACCAGCTAAGCCAGGCCGACCTGGTCCGGATCCTGACCGAACCGCGTCACGCCCTGACCCGCCAGTTCCAGCGGTTCTTCGAGTTCGACGGGATCGAACTGGTCTTCGCCGAGGACTCTCTCGAAGCGATCGCCGATCGCGCCCTGATTCGGGAAACCGGAGCCCGTGGGCTTCGCTCGATCATCGAGGACTCCCTGCTCGACGTCCAGTTCGAGCTGCCTTCCCGCCACGACGTGACCAAATGCGTGGTCACCCGCGAATCGATCGAGAAGGGTCAGCCGCCGATGCTGGTGACCGACGCGGGCAGCCGCGAGGCCGACGGTGATCCGGAGAGCGGCCCGATCAACGCCCCCGGGCCGATCAACGGGCCGGGTGGCTTCCCCCGCAACCCGGAGCCGGCCGGGCCGCATGATCTCGACGACTTCGACGAGCGGAGCGCCTGACGGGACTGCGAGTCACCTGGGGTGGCCACGCCACCGTCCTGATCGAGCTGGACGGGGTGCGGCTGCTGACCGACCCGGTGCTGCGCAGCCGGGTGATGCACCTGCGGCGCCACGCCGAGGCCCCCGGGGCCGATTTCGAAACGGAGATCGACGCGGTCCTGATCTCCCACATCCATTACGACCATCTCGATCTCCCTTCTCTGCGGCGGCTCGACCGGGAGACCCCGCTGATCGTCCCGGCCGGAGCGGGCGGCCTGCTGCGGCGAGCCGGCTTCGATTCGGTCACCGAGCTGAGGGCGGGGGAGGCGACGACCGTCCGGGCCCGCCGGGGCGGTCTTGGCTCTACGGCCGGTCTCTCGCCGTCCACCGGTGGCGAGGAGGACGACCGGGTGGAAGTCCACGCAGTCCCGGCCCGGCACAGCGGCCGCCGGCGGCCTTTGGGCATCGAAGCGGAGACGATCGGTTTCGAGATCCACGGTTCCCGACGGGTCTACTTCGCCGGGGACACCGACTTCTTCCCGGAGCTGAGCGAGATCTCCGGCGGGCTGGAAGTGGCCCTGCTGCCGATCTGGGGCTGGGGGACGTCGGTCGGGCCGGGTCACATGGATCCGGTCGCGGCGGCGCGGGCCGCGGCGGTCCTCGATCCCGCCGTGTCGGTCCCGATTCATTGGGGGACCTTCTTTCCGATCGGGATGAGACGGTGGCGCGGCGATCTCCTCGTCACCCCGCCCGAACGGTTCTCACAGGCGCTCCGCGAGGCCGATCCCGCCCTGAAGGCCCGGATCCTCAGGCCCGGCGGCCATTCGGATCACTGACCCCGGCCCGGCCGACGAGTCGAAGGCGCCCGAGCCCCGGGGCTGCCCCCAGTCGAACCGGCCTATTTAGGCGCAATGCGCGCAAAAAGGCAGGTCAGACCGTGGAATCTTCCCTCCCGCGCATCCAGCCGGTGAGGATCTCGTGCACCGTCTCGGATCCGACCACCGGATCCCGAGGCCACTCCAGATCGACGGGATGGAGCACGAACGGATGCGACTGCGGGCCGCCGATCCCGCCGTGGGACCCGACCAGCTCCTCGAAAGCCGCCACCTCGTCCAGCTCGGGCCAGACGGTGCTGTTGACCATCAGGTCGGGGCAGTTGGAGAAGCGGTGGGTCCGCATGACGTGGCCGGCGGCATTGGGGCCGAACGGCTCCAGTGGGTCGGGGCCCTCGATCCGGCCGGTATCGAGCCAGTGCGCTCCTTCGGCGCCGAGAACCAGCGGACCGTCGGCATCGGTGTCGACCAGAAGGAAGCCGATCCCTGGATGGGCGCGGAGGCGATCGAGCAGGTCCGGGTGGAGGTCGTCTATCTGCTCTCTGGTCAACCGGCCCGGTCGATGGGGGAAGGTGATCAGCCCGAGGCAGCCGGAAGCCATCACCGAGAGCTCGGGAGGTGATTCCCCGCCGCGGCCTTCGTTGGCGTCGGAGTCGCGATCCCCGGACCGGGCCCGGTCCTCCTCGTCCAAGCCGATGTCGTCGCGGTAGTGGTCGAGGCGGGCCGCCCGCCGCGCGGTACGGCCGACCGCCCCGTCCTCATGTGAAGCCTCCTCGAACGAGGCGCTCAAGTAGGCCCGGGGATTTGCTTCCCCCTCGGTCTCCCCGGGATGATCGGGGCTGCGGCCCGCCGGGCCGGTCACGTCCCCGTTGGAGAGTCCCGACCGGACAACGTCCTCGAGGGTCTCGCCGTATCGCTGAAGGAAGGTCGCTCCCTGGGTCTGTCCGTGGTCGGAAAGGACGATCAGCCGGTAGGGGCGGGGGGAGATCTCCGCGATCCGCGAGATCCGCGCGATCTGATGGTCGACCTTCCGCAAGGTGGCCAGGGTCTCCGGCCGCTCGATCCCGGAGTGATGGGCCACCTCGTCGTAGGCGAGAAAGGTCGTGTAGACGGCCGGCCGACCCGCGAGCATGTCCCCGACGACGGCGGCGACCTGGAGATCGAGCTGGATCACGGTCGCCCAGGCGCGCATCACGGCATATGTCCAGGAACGGTGGATACGTGGTTCGATGCGCGAGACGCGCTGGTGAAACGCGGAACGGCGTTCGCTCACGATCTCCACCACCGTGTGCAGGATCGTCTTCAGGACCCCGTA
>JBEBXB010000202.1:0-4343 GCA_040391885.1 Conexibacter woesei
CAGCCGAGCAGTTCGCCGACGAGAAGGGACTTTCCTGGCCGGTGCCGCTGGCGCCTTGGGCCGTCCACCTGGTGGCGCTGTCGAAATCCGGCGATCCCGAGCGGGAGGCCACGGACCGTGTATACGAGGAGTTGCTCGCCGCCGGGGTGGAGGTCGTCTACGACGACCGCGAAGGCGGTGCCGGCCAGAAGCTGACCGACGCGGAGCTGATCGGCTGCCCCCTGCGGATCGTCGCGGGAAGGCGCGGACTGGCGGAGGGCCGGCTGGAAGGCAGCGAACGCCGGTCGGGGGCTGAACACGACATCCCACTGGACGGTGCGGGCGTGGCGATCGCCGACCTCTCGGCCCGACTCACCTGAGCATGGGGCGGTCGGCTCCGTTCGGCAGGGGGCGGGTGCGCCGGCTATTCGGCTTGGATCGTTCCGGCGCCGAGCCGGAGCCGACGCGGTCCGGCCAGCCGCTCCGTCCATTCACCCTGCCCAACCTGGTGGGCTATGTCCGCATCGTCGGGATCGTCGCCTTCCTCGTGATCGCATTCGGTTCCGACGACGGCCGCGAACCGGCGGCGGCGCTGATCTACCTGCTGGTTTCGGCCGGCGACTACCTGGACGGCCTGCTGGCGCGGGTAACCGGCCAGTACAGCCGGCTGGGGGCGTTGATGGACCCGGTGATCGACCGATTGACGATCCTTTCGGGCGTGGTCGTCTGCTGGCATTTCGATCTCCTGCCGAAATGGATGCTGGTGTTGCTGGCCGTTCGGGAGTTGGCAACCCTGATCCTGGCGCGGTGGGGCCTCTGGCACGGCGTCGACATCGAGGTCAACTGGTTTGGGCGGCTGGGGGTGTTTCCCGTCATGGGGGCCCTCTTCCTGGCCCTCGCCGTCGATGGATGGGTGCCGACCGCTCTGCTCGGGGTCGGGATCGTGTTCGGCGGCATCGCCACCGCCATGTACGCCCGGGTCGGCAGGGATCAGATTCGCGCCGCGGCAGATTCGGCCCAAGGGTAAACCCGCAGTTGAAGGTTAGGGTCGGTCCCTATAATGACCTTCATGGCGAATCACTGCCCCGAATGTGGCTTCATCAACCCTGAAGCAGCGAACTACTGCCAGAAATGCGGCACGTTCGTCGGGGGCGACGATCCCGCCACCCGGACGTACCAGGTGGGCGAGACCGGGGAGATCGAGGCCGTCGACATCGACGCCGAGGTCGAACGTGCCGGCGCCGCGTTGGTGATCCGGAGCGGCGGCGGCCGGGCGGGGGAGGTCTTCGCGCTCGACGAGGAACGCACGGCGATCGGCCGCAGCCCCGACGCTGGGGTCTTCTTGGACGACGTGACCGTTTCCCGAAATCACGCGCTGCTGGTCGGCCGTAACGACGGCATCTACATCGACGACCTGGGGTCTCTCAACGGCACCTACGTGAACCGCAAGCGGATCGAGTCCCAGCGCCTCGAGGACGGCGACGAGATTCAGGTGGGCAAATACAAGCTGAGCTTCCTTGAGAGATGACATGGTGAACGACCAGACAGTGGCCGGGCCCGCCGATCCGGCCGTACCACCGCGCCGTCCCCGCAAGGCCTTGACGATCGGCGCGGTCGCCAAGCTGCTCAGCAAGGAGTTCGACGATGTCTCGATCTCGAAGATCCGGTATCTCGAGGATCAGAAGCTGGTCACGCCGCGACGGACCCCGGGTGGATACCGCCTGTACAGCCAGGGTGACGTGGACCGTCTGCGAACGATCCTGCGGTTGCAGCGAGATGAGTTCCTGCCTCTGCGGGTGATCCGCCAGGAACTGGCCTCCGGCCCGGTCGTCAGCGGCCTCAGCGAAGGCGGCTCAAGGGCTAATGCCGCTCGCCGAGCCAAGTTGATCGGCCCGTCGGCATCGCGTTTCTCGCTCGAGGAGGTGATCGAGGAGACCGGTGCTCGAACCGAGTTCGTGAAGGAACTGGCCGAGTACGGCCTGGTCGCGCCCCGGACCGAGGGCGGTGCCCCGGTGTACGACGAGACCGATCTCGAGATCGTCCGTGCCGCGAACGAACTGGCCCGCACCGGCGTCGGTGCGCGCAACCTCAAGCTCTTCAAGACTTCCGCCGATCGCGAGGTTCAGCTGATCGAGGCGCTGCTGGCGCCGAAGCTGATCTCACGCAACCCGCAGCGCCGCAAAGAGGCCGTCGAAAGCCTGGAACGGATGGCCACCGTCCTGAGCGAGCTGAAGCACGCCCTTCTCGTGCGGGACCTTCGCCGTCTCGCCGACAGCTGAGCCGGACCGCCTTGCCGACCGTAACCCGGAAGAGAACCCTCGGTGCGTCCCCGGAAGCCGTCTACGACGTGGTCTCGGATCCGCGGCGCCTGCCCGAGTGGTGGCCTCGTGTGGTGCGGGTCGAGGATGTCGCCGGCCGTCCCGGTGCCGAGCGGACCCGCTGGACATGCGTGCTCCAGGCCGACTCGGGCCGGATGCTCCGGTTGGACTACCGGTGCTCGGACGCGAACCGGCCCGGGCGCTATGAATGGGAACATGAACTTGAAGACACCGCGTTCGAGAAGCATCTGGCCCGCCAGGCGATCCGGGTCGCGATCGATCCCGAAGCCGCAGGGGCCCGGGTGACCGTGACCGCGGTGCATGCCCTCCGGGGCACGGCCAAGCTGGCCGGCTTCGCGATGAAGAAGGGGCAGAAGGAGCTGCTGGACGCAGCGCTCACCGGTCTCGCCGGCGCCCTCGGCGAGGAGGCAGCCGCGTGACCCTCGATCCACGTCGCGACACTCGCTGGTGGGGATGGGGGAACCCCGCGGAGAAGGCCACGTTGAGCGACGCCGCCGAGCGCCTGATGCTCGAACACGGCGTCGTCGACGGGTCATCCCCAGCCGATCCGGGCGTCGTCCCAGAGCTAGATCGGGTCGAGCTTCCGGATGCCCGGCCGCTGCCGGGCGCGGTCATCGAAGCGGCCGGGGCGGATTCCGTCTTCACCGCGGACGAGGATCGGATCCGGCACGCCACCGGACAGAGCTACCTCGACCTGCTGGCCCGGCGCTCCGGCCGCCTCGAGCACGCCCCCGACGCGGTGGTGACCGTCCCGTCGGCGGAAGCCCTCCTGCCCTTGCTGGAGAGCTGCGGCGCCAACGGGGTCGCGGTCGTCCCGTTCGGTGGCGGAACCAGCGTCGTCGGCGGCGTGACGCCGCTGCGAGGCGAGTTCGATCAGGTGATCTCGCTCGACCTCGTGAACCTGCGCGGGATCGATATCGACACGCGCTCCCTCACCGCCCGGCTCGGCGCCGGCCTGCGGGGCCCCGAGGCAGAGGCGCTGCTCGGCGCCCAGGGGCTGACGCTCGGGCACTTCCCGCAGTCCTTCGAGTACGCGACCGTGGGCGGCTTCGCCGCGACCCGCTCCGCCGGCCAGTCATCGAGCGGCTACGGACGGTTCGACTCTCTGGTCAGTTCCGTCCGTCTGGTGACGCCGACCGGCGTCCTCGCCACTCCGCCGACGCCACACAGCGCGATTGGCCCCTCGGTCCGCGAGATGGTCGTCGGGTCCGAGGGGATCTTCGGAGTGATCCCGGACGTGGACGTCCGGGTGCGGCCCGCGCCCGAGGTGCTGCGTCGCGAGGCCTGGATCGCTGACTCCTTCCAGGCCGGCAACGCGATCGTCCGAGAGTTGGCTCAGGCGGGTCGGCTGCCGACGGTGATCCGGGTCTCTGACGAGATGGAGACCGAGGTCTCCCTCGCATCCTCGGCCCCGTCCGGTCTGACCGGGGCCGCGTTTCGCCGGTACCTGAAGTCAAGGGGGCGCGAGCGAGGCGCCCTGATGATCCTCAGCTACGAAGGCACCGCCGAAGAGGCGAGGCGCCAGCGATCCGATGCCGTGAAGGCCCTGCGGGCGGGAGGGGCCGTCTATCTCGGCCAGTCCGGCGGGCGAGGCTGGGCCAGCGGGCGCTTCCACGGGCCCTACCTTCGGGAGCTGCTGCTCGACCGGGGCGTCCTGGTCGAGACGTTCGAGACCGCCGCCCAGTGGCACGACCACGAAAGGCTCTACCGCTCGGTCGGGAAGGCGGTGGAGAACGAGATGACCAGCCAAGGAATGAAGGGCATCGTGATGTGCCACCTCTCGCATGCCTACGCCGACGGCGCTTCCCTCTACTTCACCGTGATCTCCAGCCAGGGCCCGGAGGGCGGCGCCGTGGCCTGGCCACGGATCAAGGAGGCATCGCTCGACGCCATCCAGGCGGCGGGAGGGACGGCTTCGCATCATCACGCGACCGGTCGCGACCACGCCCATCGAGTCGGTCAGGAGCTCGGGGAGCTCGGGGTCGAGACCCTGAGGGCCACCAAGGAGCGCCTCGACCCGACCGG
>JBEBXB010000203.1:0-4337 GCA_040391885.1 Conexibacter woesei
ACCGCGGCGCTGAAGGCGAAGGCGGCCCCGTCGCCGACCAGCAGCCAGAAGCCGAGGGTCGCCAGCGCCAGGAGGATCACGATCGGCACGAAGACGGCCGAGATCCGGTCGGCCAGCCGCTGGACCGGGGCCTTCCCGGTCTGGGCCTGCTCGACCAGGCGGGCGATCTGGGCGAGGGCGGTGTCGGACCCGACCCTGGTCGCCTCGACCACCAGTCGTCCGGACGCGTTGACGGACGCGCCCACCACGCCGTCGCCGGCGCGCTTCTCCACCGGCACCGACTCGCCGGTCACCAGGGACTCGTCCACCGCCGACTCGCCGTCGATCACGGTGCCGTCGGTGGCGACCTTCTCACCGGGCCGGACCACGAAGCGGTCGCCCGGATGCAGGTCGTCGATCGGCACCATCCGCTCGACGCCGTCGGCGTCGAGCACCGCGGCCTCCTTGGCCCCGAGGCTGAGCAGGCTGCGCAGCGCGTCGCCGGCGCGGTCCTTCGCGTTCTCCTCGAAGTAGCGGCCGAGCAGCAGCAGGGTGGTGACCACGCCCGCGGTCTCGAAGTACAGGTGGTCGAGCGCCGCGTCGCGATCCGGGATCAGGTCGAAGGGCATGGTCATGCCGATGTGGCCGGCGGAGCCGAACAGCAGCGCGTAGACCGACCAGGCCCAGGCCGCGATGGTGCCCATCGAGATCAGCGTGTCCATCTGGGTCACGCCGTGGCGGGCGCTGCGCAGGGCCGAGCGGTGGAACGGCAGCCCACCCCAGAACACGATCGGGGTGGCCAGGCCGAAGACGACCCACTGCCAGTAGTCGAACTGGAGCGCGGGGACCATCGAGATCAGGACCAGCGGCACCGTGAGGATCGCGCTCACGATCACCCGGTGGGCCAGGGTCGAGACCGAGGCGACCGAGTGCTGCATGTGGTCGTGGGCGTCCCCGTGGTCGCCGGCGCCGTCTTCGTGGTGGGAGCCGTCGTGGGCTCCGGAATGGCCGTCGGCGCGGCGTGACCCGCCCGGGGCGCGGGCCGGTTCGGGACGGGCAACGTACCCGGCCTGGGCCACCGCCTGCGTGAAGTCCTCGAGCCCGGCGCGAGCGGGGTCGTAGGTGACGTAGGCCTTGTGGGTGGCGAAGTTGACCGTCGCTTCGGCGCCGTCGACCGCGTTCAGGTTCTTCTCGACCCGATTGACGCAGGACGCGCAGTTCATGCCCTCGATCGGAAGAGCGATCTCTTCCTTTGCTTCGGTTTGGCCGCTCATGGTGCCTCGCTTCCCGTTCTCGGGGGTATTCCCGAAAACTTGTGATCGAAACGAGCGTAACATACCCCCAGGGGGTATCGCAAGGCGACCGATGGATTAGGCTGCCAGGCGAGGCACAGACGATCGATCCCAAGCTCACAGTCCTGACCCTCGGGGTCCGCGACCTCGCCGCGACGCGCAGGTTCTACGTCGACGGGCTCGGCTGGAAGCCGACGCTCGAAGTCGCCGGCGAAGTGATCTTCATCCAGGTGGCGGGCGGCATGCTGCTCGCGTTCTGGGGGGTTGACGATCTGGCCACAGAGGCGGGATCGATCGGGTTCGGCGACCAGGCACCGCCGATCGCGCTGGCGCACAACGTCGATTCGCCGGAGGAGGTCGGCCGGGTCCTGGAAGCTGCGGTGGATGCCGGGGCGAAGCTGATTCGGGCGGCGACTCCGACCGACTGGGGAGGCACCAACGGCTACTTCGCCGACCCCGACGGGTTTCGCTGGGAGATCGCCCACAACGCGGGGCTGACGGTCGACCCCGACGGCACGGTTCGGCTCGGCCCCGCCGGAGGCTGAGCGCAGGTCCCCGGTTCTGGCCGGTCGGCCGGAGCGGATACCGTCCGGGTGGTGAGTCATCGCCGACCGATATTCCGCTGGGCCGCGATCGTCCTGGCAGGGCTGGCGATCGCGGTGGGCGGCTCGGTGCTCGGGCTGCGCCTCAGTTCGCCCGTGCTGACCGAGACTGCGGCCGGCCGGGTCTCGATCGACGTCACGCCCTCCACCTCGGGTGAGGTCGAAGCCTTCATCCCGCTGGCCGACTGGGGCGTGCGGTCGGATGTCTTCACCGCACCGATCAAAGTCAGGGCCGAGCTCGAATCCGTCAACCGGGCGGCTCTCCTCAAGCTTGCGGAAGGTGACACCGCCTTGCTCGCCGCCACCGAGCAGCAGCTCAAGGACGGGGCTCGGAAGGCGGTCATCCTCGCGGTGGTCTGGGCGGTGGCGACGGTGCTCCTGCTGTTGGGCCTGGCGACGGTGATCTGGCGGGGTCTCTCCCCGCGCTGGTCGCTGCTCGCGGTCGGCGTCCTGATCACGGTCGTCGCCTACGGGGCGATGGGGCTGAGGGCCAGGTCGGACCTGGAGAGCGGCGCCCTCAACAACACGACCTACTTCGCCCAGGGCCAGGAGATCACCAGGATCCTCGACCTCGCTGAGGACCCGCGCTTCGAAAGCGGCTACGGCTCCGAGTTCTCGAGCATCGTCCGCTCGATCGGGGCGGTTCTCGGGGAGGCGGGGCTCGACGTGCCGGAAGCGACCGAGATCTTCTCCGGATCGGACCTTCACGCCAACGCTCTCGTCATCGACCCGCTGGCCCGGATGGTCGGGGACGACCCCCTGCTGCTGGCCGGTGACTTCGGGCAGCGCGGCGGCCAGGCGGAGGCGGCCCTGCTGGCCCCGAAGGTGGCGGCGATCGGTGCAGGGGTGGTGGCGATCTCCGGCAACCACGACAGCCACGCGCTGATGCTGCGCCTGGCCCGGCATGGAGTGACCGTGCTCGGGCAGGAGGGTCGGCTCGACGACGAAGGGAAGTATCAGCCGCCCCCGGTCGTCACCGTGGAGGGGCTCAAGGTAGCTGGCTTCAGGGATCCCCTCGAGTACGGCGGCAGCGATCCCGACCGGCCCGACCGTCCGGTCACGGCGGAGGACTTCGCCGATCCGGAGGCCGAGGTCCAGCGATGGCGGGAGGAGCTGCTCGGCTGGTTCAAGGGCCTGCCGACGCGGCCCGATGTCGTGATGGTCCACCAAGACGGCCTCGCTCAGTGGCTGGCCGGCGAGCTGCAGCGGACCGGGGACGACCGGCCGCTGACCGTGGTCACCGGCCACGATCATCGCCAGCACATCGATCGCTACGGCCGGATCGTGGTGGTCGACGGCGGCTCGATCGGGGCGGGCGGGGTCTTCGGCGCCGGCTCCGAGAGCGTCGGGGTCGCCCGCCTCAGGTTCGCGCCCGCCGACGAGCGGCCCGCGAGGGCTCGCCGGGCGGGTTCCGCGAACACGGGCCCGGTCCTCACCGCCGTGGACCTGATCGCCGTCGAACCGTTCTCCGGGGCGGCCCGTGCGACCCGGGTGATCATCGACCGCATGTGCCCGGGCGAAGATATCTGCCGGGTCGAGCCGGATCAGAGCGAGCCCGCGCCCGGCGAGTAGAGTTGCCCATGGCCGTGACCCGAACCGTCTCTCCGATCCAGGCAATGCTAGAGCGGCTCCACGCTCGCCACGCCGAGGATGCCTCGGGCGAAGTCGCCTCCTACATCCCCGAGCTCGCGACCGCCGACCCGCGGTGGTTCGGGATCTCGATGGTCACCGCCGACGGAACCGTGTACGAGGTCGGGGACACCCGCCAGGAGTTCACGATCCAGTCGATCTCAAAGCCGTTGACGTATGCCCTGGCGCTGGAGGCGGTCGGCGAGGAGAGCGTGCGGCGGCACGTCGGGGTCGAGCCGAGCGGCGAGGCCTTCAACTCGATCACGCTCAACCCGGAATCGGGGACACCGCTCAACCCGATGGTCAACGCCGGGGCGATCGCCGTCGCCTCGTTGATCGAACCGATCGGCTTCGCGGAGCCGATCGATCGGATCCTCCACGAATACTCCTCCTTCGCCGGCCGGGACCTGGTGATCGACGAGGACGTCTACGCCTCCGAGAACGAGACCGGCCACCGCAACCGGGCGATCGCCTACCTGCTCAAGAACTCGGGCGTGATCGAAGAGCAGGACGTCGAGGGAGTGGTGGAGACCTACTTCCAGCAGTGCTCGACCTTGGTCGACTGCAACGACCTGGCGGTGATCGCGGCGACCCTGGCTTCGACCGGGATCAACCCGGTCTCTCGTGAACGGGTGCTGCGCGAGGACACCGTCCGCAACGTCCTGAGCGTGATGGCCAGCTGCGGCATGTACGACTCGGCCGGCGACTGGCTTTACACGGTCGGACTGCCGGCCAAGTCGGGAGTGGCCGGAGGGGTGATCGCGGTGCTGCCCGGGCAGCTCGGGATCGCCGTCTACTCACCCCCGCTGGACGTGCACGGCAACAGCGTGCGCGG
>JBEBXB010000204.1:0-4330 GCA_040391885.1 Conexibacter woesei
CTCGGCATGGACAACCGGGAGATCGCCCGGGCGATGGGCAAGTCGGACGGTGCGACCAAGGTGCTGATCCACCGGGCCATCAAGCAGCTCCAGGAAAGACTCGAAGAGGCGGGGGAGTTCGGCGACGGAATCCCCGGCGGGAAGGAGACTCAGGATGAGTAGCGACGAGTTCAGGTTCGAAGATCTCCTCGCGGACGCGTTGAAGCCGGTCGAGCCGCCCCGCCGGCTATCCGATCAGCTCCACGAAACCTTCACCGCGATCTCCGAAGCGGCCGCCACCGAGCTCTCCGGATGGGCGGACGAGCTCAGCGAAAGCGAACTCGAGTCTTTGCGCGACCCCCGCAACTGGATCCGTCCGGTTGCCGCCATCGCGGCCGGCGGGGTCGCTACCGGCGCTTTGATACTGGTCGGCTTCCGCCGGCGCTCCCGCTTGAAGAAGTAGCCCGTCGGCGTTGCCTCAGCTTCTTCTCCCGTCGACGGCGGGTCCGGCGTTCGCGACGGCGACTCATGCGTTCGAGCCGGGAGGCGAAGGCGGCGACGATGCGATCCCAGCGCGAGGCGACCAGGGCGACCAGCCCGAGCAGGCCGATCGCAAGGTTGATGAGGTTGACGCTCCGGGTCGCGGGCAGCGATCCGAAGAGCAGCTCACCGTTGGGGGCGAGGATCCCCCAGACCCCGAGTGCGGTGAAGCCGACTCCGGCCAGCAACGCGAACAGACGGGGCAGGGGGCGGGCCAGGCCGAGGCCGATCAGCCCCACGATCAGGTGGACCGAGTTGACCCAGCCGTTGACGGGGTAGAAGCCCAGGAGGTCTGACGTCAGCTCCGGATTTCGGAACTCGGAGGAGACGAGAAAGCCGAACAGGCCGAGCACCACCAGCAGCAGTCCGGCCAGGGTCGAGTAAAGACGGGGGTGGGCGATCCTCTCCACGCCGCCATTCTTTCGATCGGGCCGGACCGACGCGCTGCGCCCTGATCCCGGTCGTGACGCCACACTCAATAGTCTTGGCGCCCTTGGCCACCTGTTACCGCCATCCCCGGGTCGAAACCGGCGTCTCCTGTTCGAGCTGCGGGCGTCCGATCTGTCCCGATTGCATGACCCCGACCCCGGTCGGGATGCGGTGTCCCGAGTGCGCATCCGAACGGACCAAGGTCACCTACGGACCTGCCGCCGCGGCGGGCGGCCGGCTGGGTGATGCCCCGGCCACGGTCGTCCTGATCGCGATCTCGGTGATCGCCTTCCTCGCCGAGATGGGCACCGGTTCGGGCGGGCTCAGCTCCGCCAGCTCATCTTTGATCGGTGATTTCGGACTGGAAGGCGCGGCGGTGGCGGAAGGGGAGTGGTACCGGCTTGTGACCGGTGGCTTCCTCCACGCCGGCCTGATGCATCTCGGCTTCAACATGGTGGCCCTCTGGTTCCTCGGCAAGGTGCTCGAACCATCGATCGGCACCGTACGGTTCGTCCTGATCTATTTCGCCTCCCTGTTGGCCGGCTCATTCGGAGCGATCCTGCTGACGAGCAACCTTGCGACCACCGTCGGCGCCTCCGGAGCGGTCTTCGGGATCTTCGGGGCGACCTTCGTGATCGCCCGTGGGCGCGGTCTCGGCAACATCGCCAACCAGATCGGATTGATCCTCGGCATCAACCTGCTGCTCACCTTCACGATCAGCGGAATCAGCATCGGCGGCCATCTCGGCGGCCTCGCGGCGGGGCTGCTCTGCGGCCTGCTCGTGATCGCCGGCGAGCGTGGCCAGTTGGGCTCCAGCGCCAAGCTGATCGAGTACGGCGCCATGATCCTGATCGGCGTGATCGCGGTCCTGGGAGCCCTCGCCGCCTCGGAGCCGGCGGTTGGCATGCGCTTCACCTACGGCCTTCTCGGCCTCCCGATCTGACCCTCGCCGTCCGACAGAATGCTCCGCCGCGGAACGGCCGTGGGCGTCCGCGAACCGTGCGTGGAAACCCCTGCCGGTGAGTGTTTCCGCGCACAGTTCACACCGAGGCCACGCGGTCGTCGAGGCGCGGTCGGGGTCGTGGCGTTGGAGCTCAGGCGGGGGTGACGTCGATCGATTCGAGACCCGGCGGATGCGGGATCCGATCGGGATGGAGCAGGTGACCGAGCAGCTCGATCCCGTCGACCAAGCGCGGGCCCGGGCGGGAGAAGGAGGCCGCGGCGTCGACCGCGACGATGCGACGCGCGCCGGTGGACTCGATCTCGCTCAGGTATTCGACGGCCTGCTTGCTCGCCGCCTCGGCCTGGTAGCCGCAGGGCATGACGACGGCCAGAGCAGGGTCCAGGCCGGACAGATCGGCCCACTCGCATTCGGCCGACTTGACGCCCGGCTCGCCGACGAGGTCTCTCCCGCCGGCTATCGCGATCATCTCCGGGACCCAGTGCCCGCCGGTGAACGGCGGGTCGAGCCACTCCAGGGCGAGCACCCCGGGGCGGTCCAGGATGACCTCGGCCGCAGGCATCTTGCCACCGGGGTTGAACAAGTCACCCGCTGACGCGGCGGGATCGTCCACCGAAACGGCGCTACGTACGGTCTCCAGCCGGGCTTCGAGTGACTCCCGGAGCCTCGCTCCGGCCTCCGGGACCCCGGCCGCCTCGGCCACCTCGATCGCGTTGTCGAGCACCTCCGCCAACGAGATCGGGTCTTGCCTCAGCACCCGCGGATGACCGGGCAGGCGGGCGGCGACGGCGAGCACGTCGTCGTAGGAAACCGCGCAGACGGCACATACGTCCTGAGCGATGATCAGGTCGGGCCGGACCTCCTCGAGCACCTCGGTCTTGAGGCGGTAGAGGGGATCGCCGTCGCGGACGATCCGCTTGACCTCGGCATCGATCTCCGCCGGCGAGAGTCCCGGCGGGATCACCGTCTCACTGAGATGGGGCAGCCGCGCCGCTTCCGGTGGAAAGTCACATTCGTGAGTCACGGCGACGACCTGGTCGCCGAGCCCCAGGGCAAAGAGCATCTCGGTGGAGGAGGGGACGAGGCTGGCGATCCGCATACCGATTGAGTATCCCCTTTCGGGGTAGGTTGGGTTGCATGGCGCTGCTATCCGATGCCGAGATCGACGCCCGGCTCAAGGAACTGCCGGAATGGAGGCGCGAAGGCGACGCGATCGTCCGGGTGTTCGAGTTGGACGACTACGTCGGGTCGGTCCGGTTCGTGGAAGCAACGGTCGTGCCCGCCGAGCGGATGGGACACCACCCCGACATCGAGATCTCCTGGAACAAGGTCACGGTCACCATCTCGACCCACTCGGAAGGCGGGATCACCGCCGCCGACTTCGAGCTCGCCGCGGAGCTCGACCGGATCTCACGTTGAGGCCCGGGCCCGGCACGTTCCGTTCTCAGGTGTATTCGTAGAAGCCGCGCCCCGTCTTGCGTCCGAGATGCCCGGCTGCAGCCAGTGAGGTGACGGTCTTCGGGGCGAGATGCTCGCGGTTGCCGGACTCCCCGTGGAGCGCCTCCCCGATCGCGATCGAGACATCGAGTCCGATCAGGTCGAGCAGGGCCAGCGGGCCCATCGGATGGGCGACGCCGAGGGTCATGCAGGTGTCGACGTCCTGGGACTCCATGCCGGTTCGTTCCTGGTAACGGACAGCGTCGAAGAGATAGGGAAAGAGCAGCCGGTTGACCGCGAAACCGGGGGTGTCGGCTACCTCGATCGGGGTCTTTCCCAGGAGCTCGCACCAAGATCGGGCTCGCTCGCCGACACCTTCGGAGAGCTCCTCCGGAAGGCAGAGCTCGATCAGACGCATCACGGGCACCGGGTTGAACACATGGAGCCCGAAGAGCCGCTCGGGGTGTCCGGAGCGGCGACCGAGATCGGTGACGGAGAGCGACGAGGTCGTCGTGGCGAGATCGGCCCCGGTGACCGCGCCGATGCGGGCCAGCAACTCGCCCTTGACGTCCGCATCCTCGACCACGGCCTCGATCACCAGGTCGGCTTCGGCGACCCCGGCGACCTCGGTGACGACGGTGATCCGACCGCGATCCGAACCTTCCACCCGGGGGCAGGTTCGGTCGAGTGACGCATGGGCCCTTTCCGCTGAGCTCTCGCTGCGGACGAGGAGCTTGACCTCGGACTCACGGGAGGCAAGGGTGGCGAGACCGGTAGCGATGGCGCCGTTGCCGGCGACCGCGACGTGGGGATATTGATTGGTGGTCAACTGTGGCTTTCGACTGGGGTGAGGGGCTGGAACCGTCGTTGACTGACGAGTCAATCAGGTACGATTCATGGAGATTTTTCCGCTGTCGGCGGGCATTCACCCTCAATTCTGACGAAAGGCTTTCAATGAGCAAGTTTGGCGGACGCGAAGTCGTC
>JBEBXB010000205.1:0-4326 GCA_040391885.1 Conexibacter woesei
CGCACGCGGGCGGGCAGGGAGAACGGGTCTCTCGGCTCCACCTGCGCTGGACTTGGGGGCTATCGCCCCGCCAGCGGTCTATGGCAGGCGAAGAACGTTAGCGGAAAGAGAAGAGGGACGCCCCGTGGCGCCCCTCCCTCCTCCGGTGAATCTCAGCGATCGACCGTGAAGTCGACCGTGGTCGTCTTCACGTGACCGACCGCGTCCGTGGCCTTCACCTTCAACTGGTGAGAGCCGTTCGAGTAGTCGTCACTGTCGATCGTCGGGCTCAGGTCGAGCGCGCAGTTCTCGACCGGGCAGGACTGCGAGTCCGAATCGATCACGACATCGTCGATGAGCACCTTCAGGTCGACCACGCCGGAGTTCGGCTTGCCGGACTCGCCGTCGGTGGCCTCGACCTCGATGGTGTAGCTCGGGGCGGTCAGAACCATGCTCGGTGCGGACATGAAGCTGCCGTCGAGCAAGACCTTCGGGTCGATCGTGTCGACCCCGAAGGCAGACTCCAGCGGGTCAGGCAGGTTCCCCTTCTTATCCAGGGCGAACACGGTGGCGTTGTTCCATCCTTCCTTGATCTCAGCCGCCCGCACCTCGACTTCGGTTCCCGGTGGTGTCTCGAGCGGACAGGGGTCAGCCGACGTGCCAGCACAGTCGCCCTCGAAGACATCTCCCCAGAGACCGGCCGAGGCCCAGGGATTGGACGGGCTCCGCTTGACTGACAACATCCCGGCCATCCAAAGTCCCAACCCGCTGTCGCTTGCGGAGATCGGGAAACTGAACGGGGTCTCATCGATCCAGCCCGAGGGGAGATCTTGCGGGTCGGCATCGAGGTCCGGATTGACGTCGTCACCCAGGTCGGCCGTCAGGTAGTCCAACCCCACCCAGTGATCCTCGGGAAAGGACGTGCCGTCCGTGACCATTCCGACCTTGGCCTGGCGAACGCCGGGTTCCCCTTCGTAGTCGACAATCTGCATCGGACCCGTGCTGTCTCTCGAGTCGGACTCGACGAACTGCGTTCCATCCCAAACGCCGACGAAGGCCAGCGGCGGGCCGGGATTCTCCACCGTCGGCACCGTTTCACCGGTCACGTTGAAGCCGCTGATGGTCACCTTCTCCAGATAGGTGTCAGGGCCACCCGGGACGGTGTACGTCCACGTGGCATAGTCGCCAGAAGAGAAGCTCCCGGTCGACTCCGCCTTGGTGATGGCCGCCGAGCCGGAGTAGAACAGACACGAAACGAACACCAGCGCTTCGTCGCATTCCTCGAACTTCTGGAAGGAGCTAGTACCGACGTTGTCCCAATCGAGCATCGCGATACCAGGGTCGGGCAACGACGGGTTATTCCATACGAAGTCGTCCTGAATCTGGTCGGCCGAGGCCGCGACCGGCGTTGCCAGTAGGGAGAGAGACGCCAGCATGGCGAACACGTACGACCGGAGCCTTCTGACATGACCAGAGCGTCTCTCCTCAGAACTCGGCGTCGGATGAACAGCCGCCGACGACGAAAAATGATTCAACCTCATGTATCTCCCTCTTTTGGGTCTCTTCCCTGCCCATAGGGTTCCCGCGCTCTCCTGGCACCCTCGCGGGAAAGCTAGCCGGACGGTGAAGGGAAATCAAGTCCGGACAGAAGCAAACCGGATACCTGGCTTCTAGTCATCCGAAACGCCAAATCGCCTCGAGGCCGATGCGCTTCGAGTGGGGGTCGTTACGACCCCCGCAGAGCGCTCGCTCAGTCCTTCTGAGGGGCTTGCGCTTCGAGGTCGGGGGTCTCGACGTACCACTTGCCGTCGAACTTCTTGAACTTCGTCTCGCCGACGTTGAACTTGACGGTGGCCGTTTCGCCGTCGATGTCGATCGTCTCGACCTCGATCTTGCGGTCGGAAGCCTGCTTCAGCGCGGGCTTGAAGATCTTGATGCAGCGCTTGTTGCCGATCCAAGCGTCGAGGCGGGACGGTTCGAAGAGGCTGCAGAACTTCGCGGCATCCCCGTCGCGACTGGCCTGCTGCAGCTTGGTGGAGACCTCGCGGACGGCGGCTTCGTCGTTCACCGACGAGCCGGTGTCACCGTTCGCCGTGCCCGAGTCCGATCCGCCACAGGCGGACAGACCGAGCACGACGGTCAGGATGATGGCGCCCGCAGCGGGAGAAGCCTTCAAGCGCATCGGCAGAGGTTAGGCCGCGGCCGGTTCTGCCGCGTTGTCGGCGGTCTCCGGGAAGATGTCCTTCTCGGTCGCCTTGCCGGTGTCCACCGAGATGCCGGGGCCCATGGTCGTCGAGACCGAGATCGAGATGATGTAGCGGCCCTTGGTGGCGGCCGGCTTCGCCTTGGTGATCTCTTCCATCACGGCGGCGTAGTTCTCGAGCAGCTTGTCGGCGTCGAATGAGGCCTTGCCGATCGCCAGGTGGACGATCGCCTGACGGTCGGTGCGGTACTCCACCTTGCCGGCCTTGGATTCGGTGACGGCCTTCTCGACGTCGTCGGTGACGGTACCGACCTTGGGGTTCGGCATCTTGCCGGACGGGCCGAGAACCCGGCCGAGCCGGCCGACTACCGGCATCATGTCGGGCGTGGCGATCACGATGTCGAAATCGTCGAAGCCCTCTTCGATCTTGGCGGCGAGATCCTCGGCGCCGACGATGTCGGCTCCGGCCGCTTCCGCGTCACGGACCTTGTCGCCCTGCGCGAAGACCGCGACCTTGACGTCCTTGCCGAGACCGTTCGGCAGCGCCAAGGTGCCGCGAAGCTGCTCCTCGGCGTGACGGACGTTGACACCGAGCCGCACGTGGACTTCGACCGTCTCGTCGAAGGAGGCCGAAGCGGTCTCCTTGATGAGGTTGATCGCCTCGACCGGCGGGTAGACGTGGTCGCGCTGGACCTTCTGGTACTGCTGGCGGAAACGCTTTCCGTGAGCCATGTCTACTTGACCTCCACACCCATCGAGCGGGCGGTGCCCGCGATGATCTTCGACGCAGCATCCAGGTCGTTCGCGTTCAGGTCCGGCATCTTGCGTTCGGCGATGGCCCGGACCTGATCCTGGGTGATGGTCGCAACCTTGTTTACGTGGGGCTCGCCGGAGCCCTTCTGAATCCCGCAGGCTTCCTTGATGAGGACGGCTGCCGGCGGGGTCTTGGTGATGAAGGTGAAGCTGCGGTCCTCGAAGACCGTGATCTCGACCGGGATGATCGTCCCGGAGTCCTGCTGGGTCTGCGCGTTGAACGCCTTGCAGAAATCCATGATGTTGACCCCGTGCTGGCCGAGTGCCGGACCGACAGGGGGAGCTGGATTCGCGGCACCGGCCGGAATCTGCAGCTTGATGAGTGTCATTACTTTTTTCGCCATGAGCCTTGAGTGCCTCGAAGATTTGGGGGTTAGAGCTTTTTGACCTGTTCGTAGCCGACCTCGGATGGGGTCTCACGGCCAAAGATGGAAACCAGAACCTTGAGCTTGTTCTGATCTTCGTTGATTTCGGCGATCTCGCCGGAAAAGTCGGACAGCGGGCCGCTGATGATCTTGACGGTCTCGCCGATCTCGAACTGCGCCTGGGTGCGGGGACGCTCGGCGGTCTCGCGGTGCAGCAGGCGATCGACCTCCGCCTTGGTGAGCGGTACCGGTGTGTCGCGGGGACCGACGAAACCGGTCACCCCCGGAGTTTCCTTGACCAGGACCCAGGCGTTGTCCGTCATCTCCATCTGAATGAGGACGTAACCGGGCATGGTCCGCTTCTCGACCTGGATCTTCTGGCCGTCCTTGACCTCGGAGACCATTTCGGTCGGCACGACCACCTTGCGGACGCGGTGGCCCTGCCCCATGTTCTCGATGCGATGCTCGAGCTTCTGCTTGACCTTGTTCTCGTGGCCGGAATATGTGTTGACGACGTACCAGCGATACATGAATTTCCTAAATGGCCCACTGGACGATCTCGTTGAACGCGAGATCGAGCAGACCGAGGTAAATGGCAAAGACGAGACAGAAGACGATCGTGACCGCGGACGCCTGGATCAGCGTGTCGCGGTCCGGCCACTGAACCCGCTTGAGTTCGGCCGCACAGGAGGCCAGAAATGCGAACAGGCCACTGCGCTGCCGTTCGGCCTTGGCCTGCTTCTGGCGCTTGGCCAGCTGCTGCTCCTCGCGCTTCTTCTGTTCGGCCTTGCGCTGCTTTTCGGCCTCACGCGCCTTGCGCTTCTCGTCCTTCGAGTCCAGGCCACGCTTGGGTGTGTCCTGGGTCCTGAGGTCTTCCTCCCGGGCTCCGGCCGCGATCCCCGCCTCGACCGCTTCGATCTCGGCGACGTCACCCGACTTCGGCACCTGCGTGTCGTGCTGGGCCTG
>JBEBXB010000206.1:0-4275 GCA_040391885.1 Conexibacter woesei
GGCGCCAGCGGCACCGGCCAGGAAAGTCCCTTCTCGTCGGCGAACTGCTCGGCTGCGGCCGCCACGATGCGGGCGGGGCCGATGCCGTAGCTGCCCATCACCAGGGGGTTCTCCTTGCCGTCCTCGTCGAGGTATGTCGCCCCCAACGGCACGCTGTACCGGGTCCCCAGCTTGAAGATGTTCGCGACTTCGATCGCCGGCTCGAGGGTGATCTCGTGTCCGTCCTCGGTGGTGTCCCCGGCGAGGACGGCTCGCACGTCCATCTCCTCGAAGGGGAAGTCGCGTCCCGGTTCGACTCCACGCAGGTGGAAGTCGGCCCGGTTGGCTCCGGCGATCAGGCCGCCGCCGGTGATCGCCTGATCCTTGACGATCCTCACCTGTGCACCGACCGGGCCGATGAATCCGGCCGGGCCGAGCTTGGCCTCGATCTCGTCGACCCGCGCCGACCGGGAAGCGACCCCGAGAGCGTTCGTGAGCTTGATCGGGTTCAGCTGATGGTCGCCACGAACCAGGACAAGGATGAATTCGTCGTCGTCGGTGACCACCGGGACGGCCTTGATAAGGGCACCGGGGTCGACCCCGAGCGCTCCGGCGACCGCTTCGATGGTCTTCATGCCGGGGGTCTCGACCTCCTCCGGCGCTGCCATCGCCTCGGGGCGTTCGATCTGGCGGGGGCGCGCGGAGGCGACCTCCACGTTCGCCGCATAGCCCGGGGCCAGCGCGATCGTGTCCTCCCCGGCGTCGCAGGGGGCCATGTACTCGTGCGCCCCGGAGCCGCCCATCATCCCGACGTCGGATTCGACCCGGTACCAGCGCAGCCCGGTGCGGTCGAAGATCCGGTCGTAGGCGCCGGTGCAGCGGTCGTACGTCTCCTCCAGCCCGGCCACGTCGCGATCGAAGCTGTAGGCGTCCTTCATCACGAACTCACGGGTGCGGAGCACGCCGGCGCGCGGCCGGGGTTCGTCCCGCTCCTTCGTCTGGAACTGGTAGACGAGCTGGGGCAGGTCGCGATAGGAACGGATCTCGTTGGCCATGTGGCCGGTGATGCATTCCTCGTGGGTCATGGCCAGGACCATCGGCGAGCCCTTGCGGTCCTCGAGCTTGAACAGCTCGTCGATGCCGTAGCGCCCGGTCTTCTCCCAGGGCTCGGCGGGCTGCATGATCGGCATCGACAGCTCCTGTGCCCCGATCCCGTCCATCTCCTCGCGGATGATCGCCTCGACCTTGCGATGCGAACGAAGCCCGGCCGGCAGCCAGGTCCAGAGGCCGGCGCCCATCTGGCGCACCATCCCGGCCCTCACCAGCAGCTTGTGACTGATCGCCTCGGCATCGGCCGGCGGATTTTTCAGGGTCGGGATGAAAGTCCTGGATAGACGGGTCATGGAGACCGCAATCTATCTGCTCCCCAGAGCATTCACCTCCCGGCTCGGTGGCGTGAGCCAGCTGAGCCGCCTCGCTAAACCGCGGATCGAACCAGCCTCTTTAGGCGCAATGCGCCCAGAAAGGCATGTCCGCCGGCCACACCTTGCCGGACGATCGATCAAACCCGCCCTTTTGCGCCCAATTTGCGCAAAAAGGCATGTTCGGTCCCGCGAGGGTCCCAGGCTGGCCCGCCGGGGGGCGGCACGGGATTCCCGGCCTTTGGCCTTGGAAGGGTGGGCGCCGGTTTCCCGGAGACTCACCGAGAGTTGGAGGTTCCCACGGCCACCGTCGCTCTGCGTTGGGACGGGTGGGTGCCGGATTCACGGAGACTTACCGGGGGTCGGAGGGAATCCGGTACCCACCAGTCCCCCACACCACCGGCTTCGGCCCTTAGGCGCGGGTGAAGCGGCGACCGGCCGTCGGTGAGACGACCTCGTCGACGAGCAGCTTGTCGTTCTCGGCCTTCTGCGACGCCTCATGCTCCATCCGGGCGATCTTCTCCGGGGTGAGGTCGTCGGCGTTCTCGTCCTCGATCTTCTTGACCCAGGCCTCGCCTTCGGCGGATTCGCTCTCGTCGAACTCGACCTTGCCGCCGCGATCCAGGGAGAGGTCGATCTGTTCGAACAGGGTGTCGACCAGCTTCGAGGTCGGGACCTTCTTGATGGCCTTGCCGTGCGCGAAGACGACGCCTTCGTTCTTGGCCCCGGCGATGCCGAAGTCGGCGTGCTTGGCCTCGCCGATGCCGTTCACGGCGCAGCCGAGGACGGCGACTTCGATCGGCTCCTCGTAGGACTCGAGCCGCTGCTCGACCTCAGCGGTGACGGCGTCCATGTCGAACTGGAGCCGGCCGCAGGTCGGGCAGGCGATCAGAACCGGCCCCCGCTCGCGGAGCTGGAGCGCCTTGAGGATCTCCCAGGCGACCTTGACCTCTTCCTCGGCATGGAAGGTGGAAAGGCTGATCCGGATGGTGTCGCCCACCCCGTCGGCGAGCAGGGTGCCGAGGCCGACGGCGGACTTGAGCGAACCTGACCATTTGGTCCCCGCTTCGGTCACTCCGAGATGGATCGGGTAGGGGATCTTCTCGGAGAGCAGGCGGTTGGCGGCGATCGTGTTCGGCACGTTGGTCGACTTGATCGAGACCTTGAAGTTGGTGAAGTCGAGATCCTCCATCAGGACGACGAACTCGGTCGCCGCCGTGACCAGCGCCTCGACGGGGTTGTCCCGCTCGAGGGCGTGGAGGTGCTTCGGCAGCGAACCGGAGTTGACGCCGATCCGCATCGGGGTGCCCTTTTCGTTGGCGAGCTCCGCCACCTCGGCGACCTTGTCCCTGCCCCCGATGTTGCCCGGGTTCAGGCGGATGCAGTGGGCGCCGGCGTCGATCGCCTTGAGCGCGAGGGTGTGGTTGAAGTGGATGTCGGCGATGATCGGGATCGGCGACTTCTTGACGATCGTCTTCAGCGCCTCGATGTCCTTGTCACGCGGAACCGCGACCCGGACGATGTCCGCTCCGGCCTCGGCGACTCGCTCGATCTGCGCCATCGTCTCGGCGAGATTGGCGGTTTCCGTCTTGGTCATCGTCTGGACCGCTACGGGGGCGCCTCCCCCCACTGGAACCCGGCCGACGAATATCTGTCTCTTCGAAGCCACTCCCTGCAGGGTACCGGTCCCCCGGCACGGAACCCCTCCCCGTTTCCCCGCCACTCCCTAGGAGCCTCCAGCGGCCCGCTCGCAAGGAGAGCCGTTCGGGGGCAGCGGCGATAGTACGCGGAGGTACGTGAGCTGCTGCCCCGAACGGCTCGACGCCGCAAGCGAGCCGCTGGTGGCTCCTAGCGGCCGGCCCAAGCTTCTAAGACCCAACCGAGATCGTCGCTGGAGACGGCCGGGTCGAGGATGAGGCGATCGGGCTCGGGCTCGACCAGCCGGCCCCGCATGCGGCGACCGGCGAGGGTCAGCCCTCTTTCGATGGCCCCGGGCTCGCGGCGGGGAAGGATGCCGCGGTCGATCCTGCCTTCGGCTTCGTGGACGAGATCGAAGCCGAGCGGGTTGCGACCCCCCGCCCAGGCCAGGCCGTCGGCGATGGCTTGCTCGAACTCGCCGTCCAGCCCGATCTCCGAGGCAGCGCGCAAGGCCAAGGGCGCGAGCGCGACGTGGGTCACGGTGAGGGCCGGGTACCAGGCGGCAGGCTCCGCCCTGGCGGGATCCACCAATCCCGGCCAGCCGCCGTCTGACCGTTGAAGCCCAAGTAGGGACGTGGCCGCCTGGCGGGCACGGTCCCCGACCAGGTCCTCGCGGCCGGCCCGATGCATCTGGCAGAAGGAGTGAAGTACGTGCAGCTGCCCGCCCACCGCGACGGCACTGCCGCGCAGCCGGCTGGGCAGGTCGCGGGCAAGCCCCGTCTCCGTCACCACCCGGGACACCAGCTCGCCGGCCGCCTCCTCGAGCTGCCGGCTCTCGACCCCACCCGCGAGGACCGAGGCTTCGGTCAGTCCGGACACGAGCCAGGCGAGCTGTTCGACCGGCACCTCGTTCAACTTGCCCCGCACCTGCCGTCGGATGTGGCCTTCGATCTCGCCGATCGCGTTGCCGTCGGTCCGGGATTCTGCCCAGAGCGCAAGCCCGAGCTCACCGGCGGTCGTCTCGGGACGCCCGAGATCCCCGAGGATCCTCGTCCGGAGCGCACCGGTGGAGAAGGGCTGGTCGAGCTCGGCTTCGTCCGCCCGGGTCAGGCCGAGCAGGACCACAGCCGCCGAGAGCAGGGACGTCGAGGCGGCGGCACCGTCCTCCACCCCTTCGATCCGGGCGGTTTCCCGGAACAGGCCAGAAGCGACCTGAAGCTCGGGCAGGCGGGTCAGC
>JBEBXB010000207.1:0-4245 GCA_040391885.1 Conexibacter woesei
CCGGCCACGTGGGATCCGTGCGAGTGGCCGGCGATGCCGATGTTGACCCAGGATCCTTCATTCGAGGCTGGGTCGTAGTGGGACCGGCGGGTGTCGACGGTGTAGGCCATGCGCTCCTCGATCGGAGTCGCCGGGTTGTCTGTGCCGAGGAACTCCCGCTGGCGGTCAATGCGGTAGTCCGCCATCACCGGGTCGTCGGTGAAGTCCCGGTTCATGTTCGCGTCGACGATGACCTGGTTGGTGGTCCGGTTCTGGAGCACCCCGATCGTTTCGCCGATCACCCCGTTGCGGTTGAGGTCTCCCCCGATCTCGCCGCCGGCCAGTTCAGCCTCGTCCTCGACCAGGGATCCGAAGGCGAACGGACCGCCTGTGGCCGGGGCAATCCAGGAGGTGCCGCCTGCGATGAACGGGCCGTTCCCTCTGCCGATGGTGCTCACCCAGGTGGAGTCACCTCTTTCCGGGGGGATCGCGTTGACCCAGTCGATCACCTTCGGGGCATTCGTCGAAGTGGTCTGGAGCGCCTCGTGGGCGAGGTCGATCCCGGTGTCGAGGATCGCGACCGTCACGCCGCGGCCGTCATGTGCCGGCGTCGAGCCGAATGTGTCGGCCCCGGTGTCCCGAAGCGGCATGTACGGGTTGCTGCGCGGGGTCGTGGCCGAAGGTGGCGTCTGCGGAACCGCGGGCAGGCTTGACTGGGGTGAGGGGTCGTCGAGGGGGATCCGGCGTTCGACGTCGACCGCCTCCACCGCACCCAGTTTGGCCGCCCGCCTCGCGTTGTCGAGCGGAATCCGGACGCGGACGTATCCGACCTGGTTCTTCCGGAACTCGACTATGCCACCCAGGTTCCGGACACCGGCGACGACCGCGGCGGTGCGGTCCTCCTCCGCGGCGATCAACAGGGTTACGTGACTGCGACCGGCATCCTCGGCCTGGTCCAGAGCCTCCAGGTCGGCACTGTCGAGCAGACCTTCGGCGGGCCGGGGGTCAGGGTTCACAGGTGCCGCCACCGCGACCCCGGGAAGCGCCGCGAGAAGCAGCGAAACCAATGCTCCGGCCAGCAGGCCGGTCAAGACTTCGGTGCGCGGGGCCCGGCGCTCGGAACCCCTCCCGTATCCAGATGCCACGTTGAACCCCTCCATATCTGGCACCTCGCCGCAGCAAGTCGCCACCCCGAACAGACCGTGTTCTCACAATATCCGACGCCCAGACGGCTTCCTCCGCAACTGGCTCGATGCGCCCCGTGTCGCGCTAGTCGAGGCCAAGAACCGATTCGCTGACCGCTTGCGTTGCCTCTCGGGTTTCGGTGGTCAGGAGGCGCACGACTTCCCCGGCCGGGAGCTCGCGGGCGAGCTGGTGTCCCTGGCCTGCCCAGAGCTGGAAGCCGTCGGGATCGCCGGCCGCCCGGGCGGCGCGTCGCATCGTGTTCGTCAGATGGTGGATCTCGGGATAGGCGGCGGGCGCGTCGCCGTGTTCGCGCATGAACCCGTTGACGATGCTGCGGGCGGTCCGTCCGGTGAAGGCGCGGGTCAGGGCTGTCGGCGCGTCGGTCGTGAGTGCGGCGCGGTGGGCCGGCGTGGTTCCGGCCTCCGGGCAGAGCATGAACGCGGTTCCGAGCTGGACGGCACTTGCGCCGGCGATCAGGGCGCCGGCGATCCCGGCTCCGTCGCCAAGGCCTCCGGCCGCGACGAGCGGAAGGTTTGTCTGGCCGGCGACGAGCCGCAGGAGCGCGAGCAGGCCGATCTCTCCGGGGGCGGTGTCGTCGAACGATCCACGATGCCCGCCCGCTTCGACTCCCTGCACGACCAGGGCGTCGGCGCCAGCCTCGGCCGCGAGGCGAGCCTCCTCGGGGGTGGTGACCGTGATCCAGACCGCGGTCCCGGCATCGCGGAGCCGGCCCACCTCCCGGGCGTCGGGGCAACCGAAGGTGAAGGACACCACCGGGACGGAGAGCTCGGCAAGCAACTCGACTTTCTCGTCGTAGTTGTCGTCGTCATGCCGCGGCGTCCCGAGTTCGGCGTCGGAGCCGAAGCCTTCCGCGAAGCGCCGGACGGCGTCCGGGCCGGCGGGAGGCCCGGCCGGCGCGAAGACGTTCACCCCGAAGGGCTGGTCCGTGGACTCTCGGAAGCTCTCGATCCCGGAACGGAGATCGGCCGGTGCCACGTAGCCTGCGGCGAGGAATCCCAGCCCGCCCGCCTCGCAGACCGCCCTCGCCAACTCGACGGTCGAGGTCCCTCCCGCCATCGGCGCCTGCACGATCGGATGCTCGAGTTCGGTGAGGTAGAACATCCCCCGACGATACGCCCCTCACCGCCAGGCATGGACGGCCCGCTCACCCCGGCCCGCAGCAGCCCCGCCCACGCCGAGGCCAGCCGGGGCGGCGCATCCGCCCCACAATCCGTAGAATCCTCGATTCTGGGTCCAGGCCCACACCCGCGCCCGTAGCTCAGCTGGATAGAGCGTCGGTCTACGAAACCGAAGGTCACAGGTTCGAATCCTGTCGGGCGCACTCGCTGGTGGGGGCACATTCGGCTCAACGGCGCTAGGTCCGCTCGGTACTCCTTGGAAGGAATCATCGAACTCGGCGCGGATGCCCATTTGGAATCGAGTCGCTTTCGACGATCTCTCACCTGGGGTCCGCGAGGGCTCGAGCCGACGCTAGGAAGATATGACCCGCACCACTTCCTCGCCGACGAACATGTGAGCTCCGCGGACATTGCGGAGGTCGGTCGGCTCGAGGATGCCAAGTGACTCCAAGGCGTCAATTGCGTTTCTTGCGCCTTGTCCAGAGAGCTCGTATCGGGCCGCGACGGTGTTTCTCGCCACGTAAGGTGAGCCGATCAGGTCAGCGGCTAGCCGTTCAGACGCACCGCGTTTGCCTGCGCGTTGAACTCTTGCCCGAAGTTCGTTTTGCAGCTCGACGAGCCTTTCGACCTTTCTCTGAGACTCAGCGGCCGATGCCGCTACTCCTTGAGCGAAGAAGGAAGTCCAAGCGTCCCAGTCGCCGTCACGACTGAGACGAAGGAGAGCGTCCTGATAAGCGTCACGTCGCTGCTCGAACCAAGGGGAGACGACGAGCAGTGGCTCACGGATCACGGCACCACGTAGAAGCTGGATGATAATTAGCAGGCGTCCAAGCCTGCCGTTTCCATCTGAGTATGGGTGGAGTGACTCGAACTGGTAGTGGACGAGAGCTGCCTGGACGACTGTGGGAATCGGTGGCGGCGACGCAATCCACCCGAGGAGTGCTTCGACCCCGCTCTTGAGTTGGTCGCCGGGCGGTGGCGGCACGTAGCGCGCGTCCCGCAGCCCGCCACCACGTGCACCGATAACGACAATCCGATCGCGTATTCCGCCTGCGTCGCTAAGTTCACCGGCGGTGCCCCGCACCAACGTCCGCTGGAGGTCACCAAGCATGCTCACGGAGAGCGGCCGCTCTTCTGGCCATGAGAATCCCAGTTCTGCCATCTGCTCGAAGTTGAGGATTTCTCTCAACTCAGCGGAAAGGTGCCTTTGATCTTCGCGGTCAGCGGCAAGAACATCCGCGAACGGCGCGTACGTGCCCTCGAGGGCGCTGGTGCTTTGGGCTTCTCGACGCAAGGCGGGTCGTCTAAGCAGCGCGGGATTCGGGACGAGGCGCGCGGCTCCGTCGAGCCTGGCCAACGCAGCCGTTGCGGCATTGACCTCATTCCAAGTGGCCGTCGAGAGTGTCAAGGAAGTGGGCAACGGATCTGGCAGATACGCGCAGCCCTCGACTATTTCATGGGTGGTTGGATCGGGTCCGACGATCGGCACAAGCCTCCCGATAGGGCTTCCCTTGAGGCGCTTTTCGTACATGACGCAAGTCTAGCGCAATAAACTTGCGTCGTGCAGGGACTGACACAAGTTGGCTTGGGTTGGCCCGGAGACGCTGTAAAACAGGATAAAATAGCTGGAGACCCAAATGGCAGGAGCAATTTCTGGGTCACAGTGATTGGGTCTTCCCAATAGCGAGAAAGTTTCTCTCCAAATACTTGCGTCAAAATGGCAGGACACAAGTTCTCTTGGGCCCGATGCTTTCTGACTTTCGGTAGAACCATCCAGGGTCAGGATCAACGCAGAACCCTCACGACGCGCAAAGTCGGTTCCACCAAGCCAAATCGATCTGTACAATTTGCTACCCGATATGTACAATCGACCCATGTCCACTTTCAGCATCAGCAAAGCCAGAGAGTCGCTCTCTGACGCCGTTGATCTTTCTCGAACCGA
>JBEBXB010000208.1:0-4236 GCA_040391885.1 Conexibacter woesei
TTGAGCGGGTCGGACGGGTTGAGCGGGTCGGGCGGGTTGAGCGGGCCGGACGGGTCGGGCGGGTTGAGCGGGCCGATGGGCGTCCGTGCCGTCAGCCCCGAGTTGCACGGTCGCGACTCTTATTTTCACCTGTTGCCACCACGCGTGAGCGGGCCCCGTCTACGGTCGGCCCATGCCTGCTCGCGCTTCCATCCGCCGGTCCCTCATGGGCCTTTCGGGCCGTCGACCCACCATGGTCTTGGCGGCGCGATCACTGCTCTCGCCGCGCGGTGGGGCGACGGTGGAGCAGGTGGGTGTCATCTTGATGCTGGCGGTGGCCTTCGCGGTGATCGCCGGGATGCTCGTGGCCGGGAAAGGTGACGCTCCCGGGCGCGGGGTGGGCCAGCGGATCGCCAACCGGATCGCGTGTGGCCCCCGGGCTCCGGGAGTCTGCGGCCAGCACCCGACTGTCTCCGCCTACGGCTGGCCTCTGGCCAGGGCGATCCGGCTGCTGGCCCCGCCGGTCGTCGCGTCCCGGGGCGGGCTGGTGCCGGTCGATTTCCGGTACTGCCAGCGCCCGAGCTGTGCCTTTCCGGCCGGCCCGGCGGCTTCCGGGCTGACCACGGCCAACCGGCGCACCACCTATTTCACCGAGGTCGCTCAGGCCGGATCCGGACGATTCGAGATCACCTACTGGCTGTACCGCCCCTCACAGGGCTGGGAGGCGATCCGCCGGACGGTCGGGCCTCGGGAGATCGAGGCGGCGTCCGGGGTCCGGGTCCTCCTCAAGGACAGTCCCCGGCTGGTTCCCCTGGAGATCCTCCCGGGCCGCAACCACTACCGGCTGCCTGCCGGCGACGAGCCGCCCTGGCGCTGGCGGGTGACCCCACAACGGCCGGGCTGGTCGGCGTGACCGGCGGCTACAAGACCGCGGCAGCAGGACCTGGGCTACAAGACCGCGGCAACAGGACCTGGGCTACAGGACCTGGAAATGGGCGCGGTAGGCGCCGCCACGGCGGAAGAGGCCGCCGAGGAGCTCCAGCGGCACCGCCACCACGATCGCCGGGATCGCGAGCGCAATGGAGATGAACCAGTCCAGCCCGCGTTGCCACCTGCGGCGGGCGGGCACCGCGAAGGCCCGTCCGAGTCCGCCGAGGGCCACGTTCTGGCCGAACGTGAACATGTTGATGCCGCTCTGCCACATCCTCGCTATCCCGGTTCCCGGCAGCCACCGGACCCGGGTCACGACCTGGTCCCGGTTGGCGACGAGGTCGCGCAGGGCGTCGGGGGTGAAGGCGTAGGGCCGATCGGTGCCGAGCCCGCTCCAGGCGCCGCCCGTCATAGAGGCCTGGAAAGAGTTCCGGTTCTGGAACAGCAAGGAGCCGTCGTCGTCGAGCTCACCGTCGAGCGCCTTGAGGGCGTCCGCCGTGGTCCCCGGGTCGAAAGCGGCATCGAGGTCCGGCCGGGCCGGAGCGTCGTGAAGGATCAGCACCCCGAGCCCACAGGCTTCGCACCGGTGAGCCGTGCCGGTGCCGACCGGCATCCCCACCCAGGGGAAAAGCGGCTCGCCGCAGGCCGGGCAGGGCGGGTTGTCGGGCCCGGCGCCGGCTTCCAGCGGAACGTGTGGGAGATCGGGACGCAAAGTGGCTGTAGCGTATTGGGCGATGGCCGAATCTGATTCGACGCAGGAGAAGTTCGAAGCCGCGATAGCCGCCGCGGCACCTCTGCTGGACCTCGTTCTCGCCGCCGGCGAGAAGATCTCGCGCATCGCCGAGCCCGTCGATTACGAGTACTACCCGGTGCGTGACGAAGGAGACCCCGAGCTCCCCGGCGATCGCCAGGAGCCCGCAGACTGATCCGGTCTATAGGCTTGCCCCCGGCTTGCGACGACGCCCCACCGGGGCGCCGGCAGCCACTTTCACTTGATGCCTACTAAGACCGAGATACTCGAGCGCGAACGTCGCCGGACGATGGTCGCGGGGATCGCCGCCGTCGCCGGTGTCGCCCTGATCCTCGCTTCGTTCGGCGACTCCGCCGCCGGGGTGCGGGCCGGAGTCGGCCTGGCCGACCGTCTGACCGAGATCGACGGCGAACGCGGCAAGCTGGTCCTGGCCAGCGTCGTCCAGCTGATTGGCTGGGCGCTGCTCGCGGTTCCGCTGGTCTTCATGTTCCGGGCCGCCGCGGCCCGGTCGAATCGCGTCCGAAGCGGACTGATCGGCGTGATCGTCGCCGCACCGCTCTTCATCGGCGTGGGTGGGCTGATCAGCGCCGGCTCGATCCTTCAGGCCGCCACCGACTTCAAAGACGTCCCCGCCGCGACGATCACGAAATGCGTCGACGAGAAGGTCAAGTCGGGCGCGGAGCCGAGCTCCGAGAGCGAAGGCGAATCGGCGGAGCCCGCCGGCTCGGGCAAAGCGCCCAGCGCCGATCGGATCGCGCAATATCAGGAGGACTGCGCTGACGAAGCCGCCAAGGATGTCCGAAGCGACGTCAGCCTGGCAGCGCTCGAGACAGGCCTCGGCCTCGCCGGCCTGTTCGGCTTCACGATCTCGGTGGTCTACGTCTCCCTCTGGAGCATGCGCACCGGTCTGCTCTCCAGGTTCTGGGGTTCGCTCGGCCTGGCCCTCGGGGCGGTCTTCGTCTTCTTCACCCTCTTTACTCTGGTCTGGTTCATCTACATCGGCCTGTTGCTGGCGGGCTGGGTGCCGGGTGGGAGACCACCCGCATGGGCTGCCGGCGAAGCTGTCGAGCCACCCCGCCCGCAGGGCGGCCTGTTCGGCGGCGGTCGCGGACGGCCCGGCGACCCGGCTGCGCCGGACTCCGACGATGCCCCCGTGGACAAGTGGGGTGAACCGGTGGACGACGTGATCGACGGAACCGCCGATGAGCTCGCCCCCGAGGATGCCCCGGCACTCGGAGACGGCGAGAGCACCCGCGACGTTCAGTCCCCGGGCGCGCGTCGCAAGCGCAAGAAGCGCAACGGCTGATACCGCGCCTCGACGGGCGTCCGGCGACCTGCGACGATCCGGAGATGGCCACGCAGAGTCTCACCGTCGCCGAGTTCATCGAGCTGCCGATCGTCAGGGACGGCATGCCCGAGCTCGTGGCCGGGGCCGAAGGGATCGGGGCGGAGGTCCGGTGGGTGCATCCCCTGGACGTGCCCGACGTTTCCGACCTGCTCCGGGGCGGCGAGATGATCCTGACCACCGGTGTCTCGATCGGCTCCGATGCCGGTGCCCAGCGCCGATTCGTCCGGGATCTGCAATCGGAGGGGGCCGTCGGGGTTGCGGTCGAGCTCGGTTTCGCCTGGCAGCGCGAGTTGCCGAAGGCCCTGGTCGAAGAGGCCGATCGGCGCGGCATGCCCGTGGTCGCTTTCCGCAGGGGGATCCGGTTCGTCGAGGTCTCCGAGGTCGTCAACGGGACCCTGCTCGATTCCGGCCACGCACTGGCCCGCCGGGGCGAGGAGCTCCATCGTGTCCTCGATTCGACGGTTCTCGCCGGCGACAGCGCGGAGTCCGTCCTCACCGAGGTGGCCCGTCGCATCGAGAACCCGGTGGTGCTCGAGGACGCCCGCGGCGAGCTGGTGGCCTGGGGTTCGGTGACCAGCAGCGAGGCGGACGTGGTGGATACCTGGTCCCGGCTCAAGTGGTCGAACCGCGACCCTGGCGAAGCCGAAGGAGCGCAGGCCGTCCAGGTGATGGTGCGAGGACGCAACTGGGGCCGGGTGATCGCGCTCAAGCTGGAGTCGGACTTCGACCGGTTCACGCCGATCGCGCTCGAACGCGCGGCGGTGGCGGTCGGTCTCGGCCTCATGAGGGGAGGCGAGGAAGATGAGCTCCGCGCCCGGGCCCGCGGCAACCTCCTGTTCGAACTGGCGGCGGGACTAGTCGACCCGCATGCCGCGGCACGACGCGCCTCGACCCTCGGATTCCCCCGGCGTCACGGGCTCCTGGTCCCGGTCGCGGCGGCCTGGCGGTCCGATGCCGTTCCCAACGGGGTCGGGTTCGAGCGGGCCTGGGCGCCGCTGCTGCCCGCCATCCGGGCCGCGATGTCGGAACCGGACCGGCCGGCGCTGCTCGGCTCGCGTGGCAACTCGGTCCTAGGGGTCCTCGATCGCGGCACCGAGGGGTCGGGGCCGAACGATGTCGCGTCGAGGGAGCGGCTGGCCGGCCGATTCGCGAACGTGCTGGCGCTCCACGACGTCGACCCGAAGAACGTCGCCCTGGCGATAGGGCAGGCGATCGAGACCTGGGAGGG
>JBEBXB010000209.1:0-4201 GCA_040391885.1 Conexibacter woesei
GCGACGTGGACACCGACCAGATCATCCCCAAGCAGTTCCTGAAGCGGGTCGAACGGACCGGCTTCGGCGAGTTCCTGTTCTATGACTGGATCCGCGACGGCGAGATCGACCTCAAGCCGAACCCGATCCTCGTCTCCGGCCGGAACTTCGGTTCCGGATCGTCACGCGAGCATGCCGTGTGGGCGCTCGCCCAGTTCGGCTTCAAGGCCGTGGTCGCGCCGTCGTTCTCGGACATCTTCTTCTCCAACTGCACCAAGAACGGCTTCCTGCCGGTGGTCGCCTCGGAAGAGGACTGCCAGGCACTGGGGGCCGCCGGGACCGGGAAGATCGACCTGGAGAACCAGAAGGTCAGCTGGGAGGGGGGCGAGGCCTCCTTCGAGATCGACCCCGAGATCAAGCGCCGGCTGCTCGGCGGGCTCGACGACATCGCCCTCACCCTGATGGACGAGGAGAAGATCGAAGCCTTCGAGAACGGCCCGGGCGGAAGCTACGGCCCGGTCACGACCGCGCTCTAGTGAACGAAGCCACTTCTGCCGGGAAGGAAGGGGACCGGCCCGCGGCCGGTTCCCCCTCCGACTGGGACGCGGGCACCTACGCCCGCGTCTCGACGCCCCAGCAGGAATGGTCGGGGGATGTCCTCGACCGGCTACGGCTGAGGGGCGACGAGACAGTCGTCGACGCGGGTTGCGGCAGTGGCGAGGTCACCGCCAGATTGCTGGCCCGGCTGCCGAGGGGCCGGGTCTTCGCGGTCGACGGCTCGCCCAGCATGGTCGAGCGGGCTCGCGAGCGGCTGGCCACCGAAGCGGCCGAGGGACGGGTCGAATTCCTGTGCCAGGACCTGACCGAAGCCGCGATTCCGGTCACCTCGGACAGGATCTTCTCCAACGCGGTCTTCCACTGGATCCCGGACCACCCGAGGCTCTTCGGCCACCTGGCGACGCTCCTCGACTCCGGAGGAAGATTGGTGGCCCAGTACGGCGGCCGCGGCAACGTGGCCGAGGCGGTCGAAGGCATCGAAGCCGTCCTCGCCACCGGTGAGTACGACCAGTGGCTGTCGACGTATCGCATCCCCTGGACCTTCAACGGCCCTGAGGAGACTGCCGGCTGGCTGGAAGACGCCGGGTTCGAGTCCCCCGAATGCTGGCTGCAGGAACGGACGGCCCGCCCCGAGGACCCTCGCGGCTTCTTTGCGGCATCCTTCCTGGCGCCGGTCCGGGAGCTGCTCCCGGACGAGCTTTTCCCCGAGTTCCTGGACCGGACCATGTCCGCCATGGGTCATCCCACCACCTTCGACTACATTCGTCTGAACATCGACGCCCGCCGGGCCTGAGCGGCACCGGAGAAAGAGATTCCCAAGCATGAGTGAGACCAGTCGCATCGTTGTCCTCGCCGGAGATGGCATCGGCCCCGAGATCGTCGGAGCCACCCGCAAGGTCCTCGACGCCATCGGCAGCTTCGAGTACACCGACCATCTGATCGGCGGCGCCTCGATCGACGAACACGGGGTGGCCCTCACCGACGAGGTGATCTCGGCCTGCCGCGAGGCCGACGCGGTCCTGCTCGGCGCCGTCGGCGGCCCCAAGTGGGACGAAGCCGTGGCCAAGGATCCGACCGCTCCGCGCCCCGAACAGGGCCTGCTCGGGATCCGGAAGGCGCTCGGCCTCTACGCCAACCTCCGCCCGGTCAAGCCGGCCCCGGCCCTGATCGACTCCAGCCCATTGAAAGAGGACCGGATCAAGGGCACCGACCTGCTGGTCGTGCGTGAGCTGACCGGCGGGATCTACTTCGGTGAATCCGGCCGCCGGGACGACAACGGCGGCACCGCCTACGACGAGTGCGCCTACTCCGTCCCTGAGATAGAACGGATCACCCGTGCCGCCTTCGAGGCCGCGCGCCAGCGCGCCGTCGGCCGTGACGCCGGGCCCCGGGTCACCTCGGTCGACAAGGCGAACGTGCTCGAGAGCTCGCGCCTGTGGCGGGAGACGGTCAAGATCGTGGCCGAGGAATATCCGGATGTCGAGCTCGACCACATGCTGGTCGACAACACGGCGATGCAGCTGGTCTCGCGGCCGACCGACTTCGACGTGATCGTCACCGAGAACCTCTTCGGCGACATCCTCAGCGACGAGGCGGCGATGCTGACCGGTTCGCTCGGCATGCTGCCCTCGGCTTCGGTCGGAGCCGAAGGCGAGCCCGGCCTGTTCGAGCCGGTTCATGGCTCGGCGCCGGACATCGCCGGACAGGGCGTCGCCAACCCACTGGCGACGATGCTCTCGGCGGCGATGATGCTGCGCTACGGCTTCGGCCAGGCGGAGAATGCCGACCGGATCGAGGCCGCCGTGGACGGCGTCCTCGCCGATGGCCTGCGCACTCCGGATCTGGCGACGGGCGCCGCGGGCGAGACCCCGGCCGGCACCGACGAGGTCACCTCGGCGGTCCTGGCCAAACTCGGCTGATCGAGCGGGGCCGGTGGCTGTACGATGGTCGAACGGAAAACCCCGAAAGGAGCAGTAGGTGGAAAAGGCTGAGTACATTTGGCACAGCGGCGACTTCGTCCGGTGGGATGAGGCGCAGGTGCACGTACTGAGCCACGGTCTCCACTACGGCACCGGCGTTTTCGAAGGCGTTCGCTGCTACGACGGCGAGCAGGGGCCGGCGATCTTCCGGCACGCCGACCACCTCAAACGGTTCGAGGAATCGGCTCGCATGTATTACATGGACCTTCCGTACAGCCAGGAGGAGATCGGCGAAGCGACGCGCGAGGTCATCCGCCGCAACGGGCTCGGCAGCTGCTACATCCGGCCGCTGGCGTTCCGTGGCTACGGCGAGATGGGCCTCTACGCCACTTCGGCTCCTATCGAAGTGATCATCGCGGCATGGCCGTGGGGGGCTTACCTCGGCGAGGACGGCAAGAACCACGGCATCCGGGCGAAGGTCTCATCCTGGCGCCGGGTCTCGTCGGCCGGGTTGATCCCGCACGCCAAGGCGTCGGGGCAGTACCTGAACTCGATCCTGGCCAAGACCGAGTCGGCCAAGGCCGGTTACGAGGAGGCGATCCTGCTCGACGAGCGCGGCTTCGTCTGCGAAGGCTCGGGCGAGAACATCTTCATGGTCAAGGAAGGCGTCGTCTACACGCCGCCTCAGGTCGCATCGATCTTGGACGGCGTGACCCGCAAGTCGGTGATCCGGATCCTGCGCGACCGCGGGATCGACGTCGTCGAGCGCGACATCGCCCGTTCCGAGCTCTACCTGGCGGACGAGGTCTTCATGTGCGGCACCGCCGCCGAAGTGGTCCCGGTGCGCGAGATCGACGATCACCTGCTCGGCGAGCCGGGCGAGGTCACCAGGGTCGTCCAGACCGTCTACGACGATGCGATCCACGGCCGCGTCCCGGAGTACCTCGAGTGGCTCGATCCGGTCAATCAGCCCGCCCCCAAGTCCGAACCAAGTACAGTCACGAGCTGATGCTTCGCCCCCTTCGCAAGATCCGCCACTCCCGTTTCGACGGCGCCCGAATTACGGGTGCTGCGGGCTGAGCTCCCGCAGCAGCGCGGCCCTGAGCCGCGTCGGGTGGTGCCGGTCGACGTCCTGACCGGATCAGGATCTTTCGAAAGGAAACAGCAGTGACACAGGTGAAGCTTTACGACACGACTCTTCGGGACGGCATGCAGGGTTACGGCATGTCCCTATCCGCCGCGGAAAAGGTGCGCGTGGTCCACGCGCTCGACCGCCTCGGTGTCCAGTACATCGAGGCGGGCTTTCCCGCGTCGAATCCGAAGGAGGCCGAGCTGTTCGACCTCCTGGCGGACGAACCGCTGGGTCAGGCACAGATCTGCGCCTTCGGCATGACCCGCCGGCGCGGCATCGAAGCCGATCAGGACGAGGCTCTGCGCCTGCTGGTCGACACCTTCGCTCCGGTGGTGACCTTGGTCGGCAAGACCTGGTCGCTCCACCTCGAGAAGGTGACCAAGGTCTCGCGGGAAGAGAATCTCGCGATGATCGGTGACTCGATCCGGTTCCTGCGGGAAAGCGGCAAGCGGGCCATGTACGACGCCGAGCATTTCTTCGACGCATTCCGCGACGACCCCGGGTACTCGATCACCTGCCTGCGCGAAGCGGCGGCCGCCGGTGCGGAGACCCTGGTCCTATGCGACACCAACGGATCGAGCCTGCCGGACCAGATCGAGGAGGCCGTGAGGAC
>JBEBXB010000210.1:0-4182 GCA_040391885.1 Conexibacter woesei
CACTTCAAGGAGTGCGCACGGCGGATCGGCGGCAAGAAGGGCTGGCTCCACATCGGCTGCAACTACGACAACGACGTCGCCCCGCTGCTGAAGATGAAGGTGCCGGTCATCTGGGTCAACCGCCACGGCGAGAAGCTCGCCGGTCGCAAGCGGCCTTCGCTCGAAGTGAAGTCCTTCCGCGACGCGGTCAAGAAGCTCGGCGCCGGGGGCTGAGCCCATAGGGCGTAGTTGCTACGCCCGTCTCGTGCGTGTAGCGCGTAGCTACTACGCCCACCACGTTCGTCAGTCGCGCAGGTTCTTCGTGTAGAAGAGATCCGGCGCGTCGCCCCATTTGGCCGGATTGTGACTGGCCGCGAAGCCGATCGACTCATACAACTTGACGGCCGCGACGTTCTCGCGATTGGCGTCGAGCTGGATGCGCGCGCAACCCCGTGCTCGCGCCCGGGCGATCGTCGCCTCCAGGAGGATCCGGCCGTAGCCGTTGCCGCGGGCGGCCTCGTCGACGAAGATGTCTTCGAGCCAGGCGTCCTCCGTCCCGGTCCAGACGGAGAGCCGGAAGCGGACCTGGGCGAAGCCGACCTCCGGTTCGCCGATCAAGAGGAACTCCGTCGAGCGATCCTTGACGAGCACGGAGACGGTCGCTTCGATCTCGGCATTGGTCGGGCCGGAGGAATCGAGGAAGTCGCGGAAGCCGGCGACCAGTCGGGTGACCGTGGCCACGTCCGCGGGCCCGGCGATGCGCAGTGGTGTCTCAGGACCCATCCGAGCCCTCCTTCTCGTCGTGCTTTCCGGCACCGGGCTTCGGGGCCGGGCCGCCGGGGATCGGCTTGCTGCCGTCGTAGACCTTCTGGAGCCGCTTTCCTCCGGATTCCACCAGGTAGATGTCCAGCTTGTTGAAGCCGGCCTCGAGGGCGTCCGGAGGCAACAGGATCGAGTATCCCGGTCCGTGGCCGGTCCCGTCCTTGAAGGTCCAGCCGACTGCCTGGATCACATCGTCGACCGCGACCGCCAGGACGTGGTTCTCGCCGAACCGCTTGGTCAGGCCCCGCTGCAGCAGTCCGTGGAGCGTCGGCGCCGCCGGGTCGTAGTTCTTGACCATGTTGCGGCGCTCCGGCAGCACCCGGAACGGCCCGAGGGTCTGGTTTGCCGGCAGGTCAGAGGTCCGCTGACCGATCAGGCCGCGATGCGGACCGAACTGGTAGACGGGCTGCCAACCCTTCCCTGTCCCGAACACGCGCTGGATCCGGTTGAGCTGCTTCTGTCGTTGCCTGACCACGGTGGCCATCGACGCGGTTGCCTCGCCGCTGGGGGAGTTCAGCACGGTCACCTCGTCGGCGGGGCAGCGTTCCTTCTCCCACGGGTACTTGATCCCGAGGCCTTCGGCGACGATCGGCAAGACATCGGTGGCGCAGGTGTGGCGAAGGACGACCTCGGGCTCGGTCTGTCCGGGCTGCTTGATGAAGAGCGGCACCGGGGCGATCTCGCCCAGGTTCTCCTTCACCGCGGTGCGCCGCATGACGTGGGGGCGGAAAGCCGCACCGTGGTCGGCCGTGACGACGACCATGGCCCGATCCCAGATGCCGGTCGACTTCAGCTGGGCGATGATCCGGGCCAGCAGGGTGTCGGTGTAGCCGACTTCGAGGAGGTGCCGCTGAAGCGCGATGTTCACGGCCCGCTCGCCGGCCTGCCAGGGTCCGTCGTTGGGGAGCAGACCGGACCATTCTCCGGCGATGTTGGTGTAGCGCTGACCGTCGGGGATGTGCCGCCACGGGTAGTGCGGCTTCTCGATGTGGATCAGGTCGAGGGTGCGTTCCTGGTCCGGGTCGAGCTTGTCGTTGAACTCGTTGACCCGGTCGAACTCATCGGCCGAGGAGCGCAGCGCGAACTGCCTGCCCAGCCGGCGGGCAGCTCCCTGCCCGGTCCTCGCCGGCGGAGTGGTCGCACCCGTGGCACCAGTCGTGCCAGTCGCACCGGTCGTTCCCGTGGCCTCGGGCGAGATCTCGGACGACGAAGAGGCGTTGGTGAAGCCGCTGAAGGTGTTGGCGATGTCCGGGAGGTTCCTGCTCATCGACTCGGGCAGCAGAAGGTGCCGGGAAACGACCGAGAGGTCGTCGAAGAGCTCCGAGAGGGTGCCGTGGGGGGCGTTGCCTTCCCCGGGGCAGAGATCCTCGGGGCAGAGGCGGGTGGCCGCCTCCATCACCTGGAGCCGGTAGGAGCCGCCCAGCAGGGTGAAGAGGGTGTGGGGGTGGTCCGCGGCGATCGGGAGGTCGTCATGGCTGGGCCGGCGTCCAGAGAGGAGGGCCGGTACCGCGAGCGGGGTATACGCGGCGGCCCCGGTGGCGTTCTTGTACCAGGTGGACTGCGCGGCCAGTTCCGCGAAGGCGGGGTACCGGCTGGTGTCGAGACGGCGATCTTGCGTCATCAGCGACGACACCGGGAACTCGTCCAGGATCACCATCACGACCGGCGCCGGCTCGGCCACCGCGATGTCGACCGGGTCCGGCTGCTCCCGGGGCAGGACGAGCCGGGAGGTGCTGCTGAACAAGAAGAAGACGAGCAGGATCAGGATCGGCGCGGCCGTGAGCACATCCATGAAGGCCCGGGGGAAGCGCCAGCGGGAGTAGGCGAAGACCCCCACACCCGAGGCGATCAGCGACAACGCGATCAGGGCCCCGGCCGGCCAGTCCACGTAGTCCTTCGCCAACTGAAGCAGGAAGCAGGCGCCGACCAAGGTCATCAGCCCGAGGTGGAGCCCCCACTGGACGTCGCGGTTGATCAGTCGGGCCAGCGCCTCGAGCCCGAGTCCGATCAGCGGTGGGATCAACGTCAGGGCGAGCGCGTATATGACGATCTGCGCCGTCGTGTTGCCGCGCGCGACGAAGAACTCGGGGTTCTGCCCGAGCAGGGAAAGCATCGGCTGCACGAAGGCGAGAGCCCACAGGGCAGCGAGATGCGCGCCTCCCAACAGAAGCGAAGGCCGCACCGGTCGTTCGCCAGGCTTCGGTGAGTCGTTCACGAAGGAGGGACCTTAGTGGTCAGCACTGGACCACAGTTCACTCAGGGAGCCCGCACCCACCGAGTAGAGCGAGATCCGGTTGAACCCACGTTTCAAAGCGGCTTCCGGCAGGAGGATCGAGTAGCGGGTACGGCCGTTGTCCTCGTAGCTTTCGCCGACCGCGGAGATCCGCCCTCCGACCGCGACCGCGAGCTGCCTCCCGGGCTCGACCCCGTTCAGGACGCCTCGCTGCCGCAGCACCGGATTCAGTTTCACACCGGGACGCCAGGTGACCCCGAGCGACCGGCCTAGATCCGGCCGGGCCGACTCCCCGGAAGCCGCCGGGGCCGGTCCGAGCGAGCTCGTCGGGCGGCCGATCAGATCCTTGTTCCGCCCCAGCTTCAGGACCCCGTCCCAGCCGGTGCCGCCGCCGAAGAGCCCCGCCAGCTCATCCACGTAGGTGTCACGCTGGGCGATCGCCCGATCGAAGGGAACCCCGACGACCGATCCGGTCCCGTTGTCGATCACGACCTTCTCACGGTCGCATTCGCCGGCCTTCCAGTCCAGCGGGGCTTCGAGCGCCCGGGCCATCATGGGGACGATCTCGGTGTTGCAGGTGGGGCGGCTCACGGTGCGGCCCTTTCGCTGGCCCGGCTCCTTGATGAAGAGCGGGACCATGCCGATCGTGCCCACGGTGGCCGGGTCGGCATCACGGCGAGGCAGGCCGGAGACGGTCGATCCGCCGTGATCGGCGGTGACCACGAAGAGGGTGTCGTCCCACCGCCCTTCCCGCTTCAACCTCCGCATCACCCGGCCGAGTAGCTCGTCGGCGAATCCGACCTCGAGCAGATGGGCCTGCCGGCCGCGATCGGTCATGTACTGCTCGGCGAACCACGAGTTCTCGTCGAAGAAGTTGCGGAAGTCCTCCCCGCCCTGGGCGTACTTGTACCCGGCCGGATAGTGGCTCCAGGGTATGTGGGGCTCCTCGATGTGGACGAAATCGAAGGTCCGTTCGACCGTCGGGTCGAGCTCCCGGATGAACCCTTCCAGGTCGGCCTCCCCGTCGAGTGAGGATTCGCTCTTGTCGAGACGGTCACGCACCCACTGCCTCGCCCGGCCGCGTTCGATCGATTCGACCGGTTCGCCGCCGAAGCCCTGGAAGCTCTGGGAGATGTCGGGCAGGCTGG
>JBEBXB010000211.1:0-4162 GCA_040391885.1 Conexibacter woesei
AGGGCACCTTCGGAGATCACGATCGAGGCGGCGCCGATCACATCGACGACACCGACCGCACCGACTTCCATCACGTCGATCCGCGGGATGTTGCGGAAGCTCCGGAGGATGCCGGTCTCCTCGCCGAGGATGACGACCAGCGTCGAGCGCTTGGCGCCCCACTTGGTGAGCGCCGCGGCGGCGTCCTTGGTCGACGGCTTCTCGAAGTCCTTGGCCTTGACGACGGCGACCGAACCACGCTCGGCGTGAACCGAGAGGGCCGAGCGCATCGCCTTGCGGCGGGCCTTGCGATTGACCTTGACCGTGTAATGACGCGGCTTCGGGCCGAAGGCGGCACCGCCGCCGTAACGGTTGGGCACGCTGAGCGCGCCGACTCGGGCACGACCGGTGCCCTTCTGGCGCCACGCCTTGGCGGTGGTCATCGAGACCTCACCGCGGGTCAGCGTCGAGGCAGTGCCCTGGCGACGCGCGTTGGCGTCCGCTCGGGCGGTCTCGTGGACCAGCGACTGGTGGAAATCTTCGGTGAACAGGTCGGCCGGTACGTCGGCCTTTGTGGTCTTGCCCAGAACGGGCACCTTGGGGGCCTTGGCACTAGCCATCGGTACGGATCTCCAGAATCGAGTTGCGAGCCCCGGGAACGGAGCCCTTGATCAAGAGCAGGTTGCGCTCGGCGTCGATGTCGGCGATCTCCAGGCCCTTCTGGGTCCGGCGCTTGTTGCCCATCTGACCCGGCAGGCGCATTCCCTTGAACACGCGGGCCGGCCAGGCGGAGGCGCCGATCGAGCCCGGGGCGCGCACGTTGTGCGAGCCGTGGGAGACCGGGCCGCGGCCGAAGTTGTGCCGCTTGACGGTGCCCTGGAAGCCCTTGCCGATCGTGATGCCGGAGGCCTTGACCTTCTGGCCGACCTCGAAGCTGCCGACGGTCACCTGGTGACCGAGCGAGACTTCCTCGCCGTCGGTCCCGACCTCGGCGTCGCGGAACTCGACCAGTACCCGCATCGGCTCAGCGTCAGCCTTCGCGAGGTGGCCCAGTTCGGGCTTGCTCAGCTTGCTTTCCTTGACCTTGTCGAAGCCCAGCTGGACTGCCGAGTAACCGTCGCGATCCTCGCGGCGGATCGCGGTCACGGGGCAGGGACCGGCTTCGATCACGGTCACGGGCACGACCTCACCGTCTTCTTTGAAGATCTGGGTCATGCCGAGTTTCTTTCCGAGAATCGCCGACATGGCTACAGCCTGATCTCGATGTCGACACCGGCCGGGAGCGAGTCCAGGCGCTGCAGCGAATCGACGGTCTTGGGGGTCGGCTGCTTGATGTCGATCAACCGCTTGTGGGTCCGGATCTCGAAATGTTCCCGAGAGTCCTTGTCCTTGAACGGTGAGCGAATCACGCAGTAAATATTGCGCTCAGTTGGGAGCGGCACGGGACCGGAAACGGTCGCACCTGTGCGCTCGGCCGTGTCGACGATTTCGCGGGCGGCTCGGTCGATCGCGTCATGGTCGTAGGCCTTGAGCCTGATCCTGATTTTTTGTGCGGCTATCGCTGCCACTTCGGCTTCTCTTCTTACTTTCTCGTTCTGTGGGCGTGATCACCGGATCTGGCCGGCGTCCCGCTGCTGTCAAGGTCCCCCGCCGCCTTCGTCCGACCCGGAGACGGGCCCGACGTGGTTCGACCATTCGGGGTAAAGCAAAGGTCTATCTGTACTGGTACTGCGGAAACTAGGTGCTGCGGTGCTGCTGGTGCTTCAAGTCTGGTGATGCGATGCTGCGGTGCCCGATGGGCGTAAAAACGGGGCGGGCCGGAAGATCGCTCCTCCGTGGCCCGCCCCGGGCAAAGCAGTCGTTACTCGATGATCTCCGAGACGACACCGGAACCGACGGTCCGGCCACCCTCGCGAATCGCGAAGCGGAGGCCCTGGTCCATCGCGATCGGCTGGATCAGCTCGATCGTCATCTCGATGTTGTCGCCCGGCATGACCATCTCCGTGCCCTCGGGCAGGTTGGCGACGCCGGTCACATCGGTGGTCCGGAAGTAGAACTGCGGCCGGTAGCCGGAGAAGAACGGGGTGTGACGTCCGCCCTCTTCCTTCTTGAGGCAGTAGACCTCGGCCTTGAACTTGGTGTGCGGGGTGATCGACCCGGGCTTGCAGAGAACCTGGCCGCGCTCGATCTCCTCGCGCTTGGTGCCACGGAGCAGGCAGCCCACGTTGTCGCCGGCGAGACCCTCGTCGAGGATCTTGCGGAACATCTCGACACCGGTGATGGTGGTCGTGGTGGTCGGGTTGATGCCGACGATCTCGACCTCGTCACCCGTGTTGACCTTGCCCTGCTCGATGCGGCCCGTGGCGACGGTGCCACGACCGGTGATCGAGAAGATGTCCTCGACCGGCATCAGGAACGGCTTGTCGAGGTCACGCTCCGGCTCCGGGATGTGGCTGTCCAGCGCATCGCCCAGGTCGAAGATGGCCTGCTTGTAAGCCTCGTCACCCTCGAGCGCCTTGAGGGCCGAGCCCTTGATGATCGGGGTGTTGTCGCCGTCGAACTCGTACTCGTTGAGCAGGTCGCGGACCTCTTCCTCGACCAGCTCGATCAGCTCCTCGTCGTCGACCTGGTCGACCTTGTTGAGGAAGACCACGACGTGCGGGACGTTGACCTGACGGGCGAGCAGGATGTGCTCACGAGTCTGCGGCATGACGCCGTCCGCGGCGGAGACCACCAGGATCGCGCCGTCCATCTGGGCGGCACCGGTGATCATGTTCTTGACGTAGTCGGCGTGGCCGGGGCAGTCAACGTGGGCGTAATGCCGGGCATCGGTCTCGTACTCGACGTGCGAGGTTGCGATGGTGATCCCGCGCTCCTTCTCCTCCGGAGCGTTATCGATCTCTGCGTAACTCTTGGCCTCGCCACCGGTCTTAGCGGAGAGCAAGGTGGTGATTGCGGCCGTCAACGTGGTCTTGCCATGGTCGACGTGACCGATGGTGCCGACGTTTACGTGCGGCTTGTCGCGCTCGAACTTCTCCTTGGACATCGCTCTCCTTGGACCTTTCTATCTCTTGGTTCTTGGTTCTCTTGGTGTTTACGTCTGAATGAACTGCTAAAGCTTCACGGCTGGGGCAAAGTGCCCGGTTCCGGGCGAACTTGGGAAATATAGCCCTTTACCGCGGGCGGGGGTGTTACCCCCCTGTCACTACTCGGCGGAGCCACCGCCAGAGCGGGAATCCGAGATCTCTTCGGCGATGCTCGTCGGCACTTCCTCGTACCGTTCGAACTGCATCGTGTACTGAGCGCGGCCCTGGGTGGCCGAACGGATGTCCGTCGCGTACCCGAACATCTCGCTGAGCGGGACGTATGCCTGGACCGCAAGGGCGTTGCCGCGCTGCTCCTGTCCCTGGACCTTGCCACGGCGCCGGGAGAGGTCGCCGATCACGTCACCGAGGAACTCCTCGGGGGTGGTGACCTCAACGGCCATGACGGGCTCCAGCAGGGCCGGGCTGGCCTTGCGGGTGGCTTCCTGGATCGCCATCGAACCGGCGATCTTGAAGGCCATCTCCGAGGAGTCCACGTCGTGGTAGGAACCGTCGATCAACTCGACCTTGACGTCGACCATCGGGTAACCGGCCTTGACGCCGCTTTCCAAAGCTTCGACGATGCCCTTCTCCACGGCCGGGATGTACTCGGTCGGGATGACGCCGCCCTTGATCTTGTTGTCGAAGACGAAGCCCTCGCCCGGAGCGGGCTCGACGTTGATGACCGCGTGGCCGTACTGGCCGCGACCGCCGGTCTGGCGGGCGAACTTGCCGCTGACCTTCTGGACGTCCTTGCGGATCGTCTCGCGGTAGGCGACCTGCGGCTTGCCGACGTTGGCCTCGACGTTGAACTCGCGGATCATGCGGTCGACCAGAACGTCGAGGTGGAGCTCGCCCATGCCGTGAATCAGGGTCTGGCCCGTCTCCTCGTCGGTCTCGACCTTGAAGGTCGGGTCCTCTTCGGACAGGCGCTGAAGGGCGGTGCCCATCTTCTCCTGGTCGGACTTGGTCTTCGGCTCGATCGCGACCGCGATCACCGTCTCGGGGAAGTCCATCGCCTCGAGCTCGATCGGAGCGTCCGGGGCAGAAAGGGTGTCACCGGTGCTGGTCTGCTTGAGACCGACGCCCGCGGCGATGTC
>JBEBXB010000212.1:0-4149 GCA_040391885.1 Conexibacter woesei
TTAGTATTCCGGTCTTGACTGATTCCGAGCTTCGGCACTACATCACCGGCCATGAGATTTCCGGCGGCCGTCTCGCGGCCCTGATCGACCGGGCCGAAGAGCTCCGCCTCGACCGCCCGTCCGCGGGCTCGTCCGCGCTGTCCGGACGATCGGTCGCACTTATCTTCGAGAAGCCTTCCACTCGTACCCGGATCTCGTTCGAGGTCGGTGTCGCCGAGCTCGGGGGAACCCCGATCGTGCTGCGCGGCGACGAGATGCAGCTCTCCCGCGGAGAGTCGGTAGAGGACACCGCCCGGGTGCTCTCCCGGTTCGTCCACGCGATCGTGATCCGTTCCGGTTCGCATGAGAACGTGGTCAAGCTCGGCGAGTACGCCTCCGTACCGGTGGTGAACGCACTCACCCCGGAATCGCATCCCTGTCAGGCGCTGGCGGACCTGCAGACGCTGAAGCAGCGCTTCGGTGGGCTCGCCGGGCTGAAGATCGCCTATGTCGGCGACGGCAACAACGTCGCCCGTTCCCTCGCCGTCGCCGGTTCGCTCACCGGGGTCGAGGTGGCGGTGGCCGCTCCCGCCGGCTACCAGCTCGAAGGTGATGTCCCGGCTTTACTCACCGACGATCCCATCGAGGCGGTGCGGGGAGCCGACGCGATCTATGGCGACGTCTGGGTGAGCATGGGGGACGAGGAGACCGCCGATCGACGGCGGGCCGATCTCGCCCCGTACCGAATCGACGAGGACCTGCTGGCCGCGGCCAAGCGGGAGACGGTCGTGATGCACTGCCTCCCGGCCCACCCCGGCGAGGAGATCACCGCCGAGGTGCTCTACGGCGAGCGTTCCGCGGTGTGGGACCAGGCCGAGAATCGCCTGCACGCCCAGAAGGCCCTGCTCGAGTACCTGCTCGGCTGAGTCGACCCTTCCGGAATCGGGCAGTCCGTTCGGAACCGCGCGCGGAAACGCCCGCGGGTGAGCGTTTCTGCGCTCAGTTCATGGAAGCTGAGTGCGGAGCCCGATCCGAGAGTGGAAACGCCCGCGGGTGAGAGTTTCCGCGCTCAGTTCGGGGCGCGTCATGCCGCAAGGCACGTCATGGCGGGCAAATGCGAGAATGATCGCCGCGTGGCCCCGTGGTGCAACGGTTAGCACGCCAGGTTTTCAACCTGGAAACGCGGGTTCGACTCCCGCCGGGGCTACTGCTTCCCTGTCGCCTTCGAGGTTTTCGGATCAATCGCACCGGTAGGGTCCGGGGCGATGATTCCGGAAATCTCGATCGGCCCGTTGACTCTGCAGACCTTCGGGCTGATGTTCGCGCTCGCCTTCATCGTGGCGGGCGCGATCGTCCATCAACGGTTCATCGAGCTGGGCAAGCCCGGCGACTGGGCCTACGAGATGGCTTTCGCCGCCCTGATCGGAGGCTTGATCGGAGCGCGGCTCTACTTCATGGTCGACAACTACGACTCGATCAAGGACGATCTGCTCGGCAACATCTTCTCGGGCTCCGGGCTCACCTGGTACGGCGGCGCCGTCGGTGGCGCCCTCGGGGTCCTGCTCTGGGCGTGGTGGCGTAAGTACGTCAACCTGCGCCTGGCGGACGTGGCCGCCCCGGCACTGGCGGCTGGATATGCCGTAGGCCGGATCGGGTGCCAGCTTTCTGGAGACGGCGACTACGGCAAGCCCTGGGACGGCCCGTGGGCGATGGGGTATCCGGACGGGGTCGTGCCGACGCCGCCCGGGGTCACGGTTCACCCCACGCCGATCTACGAAACCCTCACGATGGGGGCCGCGGCGATCATCCTCTGGAACCTGCGCAACCGGTTCCGTGCCGGGATCCTCTTCGCGATCTACCTGATCTTCGCCGGGACCGAACGGTTCCTGGTCGAGTTCCTCCGCACCAATGTCGACGTCGGCCTCGGGTTGACGGCGGCCCAGTTCCAGAGCCTGGCGATGGTCGCCGCCGGAGTCATCTGGATGCTGGTCGTGAAGAAGCGTCACGGCACCCTCGCCCCGCCGGCCGGTGACGGCACCGCCGCGGGGACCCCGGTCAAGCGGGCGTAGTCACCGCCCGGGAAGGTTCGGGCATAATCACCGCTCCGGGCGGTTAGCTCAGTTGGAAGAGCACCTGCTTTACACGCAGGGGGTCACTGGTTCGAGCCCAGTACCGCCCATTCTCCCGGTCGATTCCGGGCTCCTGTCGCGATATTGCTTACCAGTGGTCGGCGAAACTGGCGCTGATCCGGTGGGTTGATGACTACATGACCGGTTTAGGGAGACTCTTGTGGACGTCGGTCGTCCTTGTGGCTGCGCTGTGCGTGCCGGTCGGATCGGCCGTTGCGTCGAGTGGGTCGCTCGATCCGTCGTTCGGTGAGGGCGGGATCGTTTCGTTGGGTGTCACCAAAGGCGCCGCAGGTGTCGTGGAGCGTCCGGATGGTTCGTTTGTCGTGGGGTCGTCGATGGAAGGTGATTCCTACGATGGGGCAGCTGACCGTCATCTCATGAAGGCGTATTTGGTTTCCCGCGACGGGACCGAGCTTCCGGGTTCACCGGTTGGGGTCCAGGCCCGGAATTCGAACGCTGAGGGTGTCGGTGTTGGCAGGGATGGTTCGTTTTATCTGGCGGGTTGGGCGAGCCGGAGGCCGCTCAATCCTTGGCGTGATCTCGGTCCGTTCTCGCCGGTGGTGGGGGCATTCGACGCTGCGGGGCAGCCGATCGCGTCCTTTGGGAGCGAAGGCAGGTTCGCCGGCGCTTGGAAGGCGAACTTCCAGGTTGAGGCGGTTCGTGTTCAGCCGGACGGCAAGGTGCTCGTTGCGGGTGCGAGGCGGGGGAAGAAGCAGGCTCTCGTCGTGAAGCGGCTCACGAGGATTGGGCGGTTGGACCGGAGCTTTTCCCGGGATGGCGGCGTCTCGTTGGCGGCCCGTTGGGGCAGTAGGGATGGTTTCGTTGATCTCGAGTTGACGCGTGGCGGGAAGATCCTCGCGTTTGGATTCAGAGGCGGCAAGATCGTGATTGCCCGGTTCAAGGCGAACGGCGCTTTGGATCGAAAGTTCGGCCGGCGTGGGCTCGCCGTCAGAAAGGTTGTCAAGGATCCGGGCTGCTCGATCAAGCACGGTTGCTGGGACTCAGACATGACTATCGGGCGCGATGGGGCCATCACGGTCATGTCGTATGGCCTTGGTCGCAACGGACGGCATCAATACGAGTTCCCGGTCCTTCATCACTTCTCAGCATCTGGGCGGTTGAAGAAGTCATGGGCCTTGCCGAAGGTCGGGGGACGCAGAGTCAAGTTCGCGAAGGACCTGCTTCAACAACACGACGGCAAGCTGGTGCTGATCGGAGTTGTCGGCAAACACGCACGCACTGTCGCCGCGGTGGTCCGGCTCGGCAAGAACGGCAAGCCCGACCGTAAGTTCGGTACCAAGGGAATCCGGGTCTTGCCTCAGATCGGCGAACCCGGTGCCGGAGTGATCACCGCCGACGGCAAGATCGTGGTCGCCGGGAAAGCGAGACTCACCGGCCCACCGTCCCCGATGACCCTCGCTCGCCTGGAAGGTTGAGACTGATGTGCGTCAGGAATGCCAGGTCGATGTAGCCAAGTAGCCTTTGCGAATGACCCGGAGCGTTATCTCGCCAATGAGGGCTGTCGTGGTGGTGTTGGCGGGGGTATGTTTGGTCGTCCTTCTTTCCGTGTCTGCCAGCAGACTGAACGTCCTGGACCAGGCCAAAGGTGCGCTGGACATATCAGCGTCTTGCGATGACCTCAAGTTCTCGGAACTGCAGCGGGACTTCCCGAAAAAGAGTCGAGGGCTTGGCCTCGCATTCAAACCCTACGCCGAGGGCCTCGAGAATTGCGGAACCTTGACCGGCAAAGAGCGCAGGTTCGTCAGGTCGCTCTTCGGACCTCACTTCGACTCTGACAGCCGGGCCGATTCGTGGGCGATTGGAACCAGGTTAGGGCTCATCGACAGGAGTCGGTCCATGGCGGTGTTCTATTCGGACGACGGTGTGGTCACCGGGGTCGAGCTATCAGCCTGGGCGCCCCGGAGCCGCGACGGCGGACGGCTTTCGTCCGGTGAGGACTCCGCAGAGGAGCAACAGGAATCCGGGTGGGATGAAGAACACTCCCAAGACGGTCACGAATGAGCTGAGGAGCAGGGCCGAG
>JBEBXB010000213.1:0-4138 GCA_040391885.1 Conexibacter woesei
TCGCGCCGGCCATCGCGGCGGCCGCCGGGGGACGCGCCGGCACCTGCATGATCGCCGCGCCGAGGTTGATCTTCTCGGTCTGCCCGGCAAGCCAGGCGAGAACCGAAACGGCATCGGAGCCGTATGACTCGGCCACCCAGACCGACTCGTAGCCGACGCTCTCGGCGAACTGAACCGCCTCCAGTGCGTCATCACCCTGGGGACCGATGCCCCAATAACCGAGGTACAAACCAAGCTTCAGCGACATGGGCGCACCCTAGAGGATTGGTGACCAGTAAAACTCCGGGCGTGGACGAACCCGAAACCCGAGTGATGTCGGAGAGCGGACTCTCCGGAGCCGAGGCCGCCGCCCGACTCAAGGACCTGGGTCCGGCGCCGTCCCAGAGCTCTCGCTCCACGTCGAGCATCGTCGCCGGCAACGTCTTCACCCTCTTCAACCTGATCATCGGGGTGTTCTTCATCCTGATCCTCTCGCTCGGCCTGTTCGCCGACGCGATCTTCGGCCTGATCGCGATCGTCAATACCTGGATCGGGATACGCCAGGAGATGAAGGCGAAGGAGGTGCTGGACCGGCTGGCTGTCCTGATCGCGCCCCGCGCCTTGGTGATCCGCGACGGTTACGAGGTCGAACTGCTTTCCGACGAGGTCGTCCCCGGCGACGTGATCCGGCTGACCCCGGGGGACCAGCTGGTGGCAGACGGTCGCCTGATCGAGGGCCGTGGGTTGGCGGTCGATGAATCGATGCTGACCGGCGAGTCGGATCCGATCGGCAAGGATCCGGGCGACGAAGTGCTCTCCGGTGGGTTCGTCGTCTCCGGTTCCGGTACCTACGAGGTGACCGCTGTCCGGGAGGAAAGCTATGCCGGCCGGATCGCCGGTGAGGCAAAGGCCTTCCGGCACCCGCCGTCCCCGCTGGAAAGCGAGGTCAACCGGGTGATCGTGGCATCGACCTGGGTCCTCCTGCCGCTCGCGGTCCTGCTGATCGGTTCGCTGGTCGTGCGTCAGGTGGATCTCGTCGACGCCGCCCAGACCGCCACTGCCGGCCTGATCACCTTGATCCCGGAGGGTCTGGTGCTGCTGATGAGCGTGACCTTCGCGGTCGCCGCCCGCAAGCTCGCCCGGCGCAACACCTTGGTCCAACAGATGAGCGCGACCGAGTCGCTGGCTTCGGTCGACACGATCTGCGTCGACAAGACGGGCACCCTGACCGACGGAGAGCTGACCGTGGTCGGGATCGAGTCCGCCTACGTGACCGACACCCGTCTGGCCGGGCGGCTGCTGGGCCGGTATGCCGCGTCGGCCGCCGATCGCAACCGCACCCTGGAGGCGATCGCGGCCGAGTTCCCCGGCGGGGCCGAGCCGGTCCTCGACGAGGTCGTCTTCTCCTCCGAATGGAAATGGGGTGGGCTGACCCTCGACGACGGCACGGGCCCCGTCTCGCTGGTCATGGGCGCACCCGACCTGATGATCGAGTCCGGGGCCTTGACATTGGACGGTCAGCTCGCGGAACGGTTGGAGTCCGAGACCGCGATCGGGAGAAGGGTGATCGCCTTTGCCCAGACCACCTCCTCCCTGCCGAATTCCGGCACCGACGGCCATCCCGCCGGCCTCGAGCCGGTGGCGCTCGTCATCCTCGAAGAGAACCTGCGGCCCGGGGTGACGGAGACGCTGGAGCTGATGCGGGCCGAGGAAGTCGCCCTGAAGCTGATCTCCGGAGATGCGCGCGCGACCGTGACCGCGGTCGCCGCGGCGGTCGGGATCCCGGACGACGCCGGGGTGATCGAGGGGACCGAGCTCCCCGAGGATCCCGACGAGCTGGCCCGGGTCGCGCTGGAGAACACGATCTTCTGCCGGATCCGGCCGGACCAGAAGCGGGCGCTCGTCTCCGCCCTCTCGGACTCCGGCTGCTACACGGCGATGATCGGCGACGGCGTCAACGACGTGCCAGCTTTGAAGAGCGCCCGCATGGCGGTGGCGATGGGATCCGGCAGCCAGGTGACCAAGTCGGTGGCGGATGTGGTCCTGCTGGAGGACGAGTTCGAGCGGCTGCCCGAAGCGGTGGCGGAGGGACGCCGGATCGCCCGCAACATCCACCGGCTCGGCCGGCTCTACCTCACCAAGTCGATCTACGCGGCAACGCTGATCCTGCTCGTTTCGGTGCCCGGTTTCGCGTTTCCGTTCCTGCCGCGCCATCTGACCCTGGCCGCGTTCCTGACCATCGGCATCCCCTCGTTCGTGCTCGCGCTCGCGCCCTCGGACGGGCCTCTGTACCGGGGCCGGCTACTGCGTGCCCTGGGTGCGTTCGCGGTGCCGGCGGGCGTCTCGACGGCGCTCGGCTCGATCCTTTCCTTCTTCCTGATCGACGTGGTGTTCGGCGGGTCGCTGGAAGAAGGCCGGACGGCGGCAACGACCACCTTGATCATCCTCGGGCTCTGTTTCGTGCTGCTGCTCGAGCGTGGCCCCGGACGGGAGCACATCGCGATCCAGAGCTACATGCTCGCCATGATCGCGGGCTTGGGAGCTCTCTTCGCCGGGATCCTCGCGGTCAAGCCGCTGCGCGAGTTCTTCGAGATGACGATGCTGACCGCCTCGCAGTGGTTCATCGCGATGCTGGCCGCGGCGCTCGGGCTCGTCGTGGCCAGCCTGATGTGGCGCCTATCGGTGATCCAGTCGTGGGAAGCGGACGAGCAGCGACTGCCGATTCCGCCGATGGAGCGTTCGCAGCGACCCGAGCCCGGGCCGTGACCTACTCGGTCTCGCAGGCGCCCTCGGCCGAGAGCGATGCGAAGGTGCTGTCCCGGACCTGACCGAGCAGGGCCGTGACTTCGTCCGCTTCGTTCGGGGTGAGGACCCCGGTGAAGTTCTCGCCGAAGACGCGCTCGCGCACGGGCCGCATGTTCTCCAGGGTCTCCCGTCCGCTGTCGGTTATCGACAGGAAGGTGCCGCGGCGGTCCGACGGGCAGTAGCTGCGTTCGATCAGCCCGGCCTTCTCGATCCGGTCGAGCAGCCGGGTCAGGCCGCTCTTGGTCACGGACACGTGACAGAGCATGTCCTTGGGACGGATCGGACCGCCGGTCTTTTCCATCATGAGCAGCACGTCGTACCAGGCGAGGCCGGGAAGGCCGGCTTCGGTGAGTTCCTTCTCGAAGCGATCGGTCAGCAGATGGTAGGCGCCGCGGAGCGCCTGCCAGGCCGCATCGTGGGCGTTATCCACCGGTGCCTTGACCGATGACTCCCAATGTTCGGATGTCGCTTCGGATGTCGCCGTGGCTGGTGTCATGGGACACATTGTAGCGGAAGTAGTTGACAACGCAACCATTTTTGGTATGGTGTTCCCACAACGGTTGCTCAGGCAACTATCTCCTAAGCAACAAACCGAAAACGAATCGCTCCGAAAGGGACACCAAAATGGGCACCACAGAACAGGCAGTCAAGATCGAAACCGGCGCATACGGCGTCGACACCGTCCACTCGCAGGTCGGCTTCGAGGTCAAGCATCTCGGCATCTCCACCTTCCGCGGCAGCTTCGGCGGCTTCGAAGGCACCGTGAACGTAGGCGAGAACGGCATCGAGTCGATCGACGGATCGATCGAGGTCGCCTCGGTCAAGGTTCCGGAAGAGCAGCTGATCGGACATCTCCTCAGCCCCGACTTCTTCGATGCCGAGAACCATCCGCAGGGAACCTTCAAGTCCACCGGCGTCAAGCAGGTCGATGGCGAGACCTATGAGGTCACCGGCGACTTCACCCTCCGTGGAGTGACCAACCAGATCACCCTCAAGGTCGAGGTCGAGGGCGCCGGCATCGGCATGGACGGCAGCTCCGTCCTCAGCCTCAAGGCCGACGGCATCATCAACCGGAACGACTACGGCATCTCCTGGGGCGCGACCCTGGACAGCGGCGCCGCAGTGGTGGCCGAGAAGGTCCGCCTCGTCCTCACCGTCGAGGCCGCCAAGGCAGGCAACTAGCCATGCGCATCCTCGCCCTCACCGGCAGCCTGCGCCGAGATTCGTTCTCGGCCAGGCTGGCCCGGGCGGCGACTGATCTCGCCCCGGATGGGGTCGAGGTATCGCTCGCCACCGGGCTGGACCTGCCGGCGTACAACCAGGACAACGATGTCGACGGTCTGGAAGATCCCGG
>JBEBXB010000214.1:0-4127 GCA_040391885.1 Conexibacter woesei
GTCGGATCCGGGCCGACCGTCGGGTTCTCGCCGCCGTAGTCCTCGTTCTCAGGGTAGTGGCCGTGGTTGAGGACGCCCTTGGTGTCGACCTTGGTCTCGTAGGGGTTGCGACCGCCCTCTTCCTCCGCCATGTAGACCACGTTGATCCCCATCGACTCGTACCAGGAGGCCCGCTTCGTCTCGTAGGTGGTTTGGAGCTCCAGCTTGTCGCCGGCCTTCACCTGGACCTTCCAGTCCTCGTCGGTCGAGTACATCGCCATGTCCCAGGAGATCGGGCCGCTCGGATCGAAGTATTCGGCCTTCGAGTCGAACAGGTGGACTCGGTTTCCCTCCACCTGGGGCTGGGATTCGACGCAGCGCGTGTAGGCGGCGTCGGCCGACTTCTGCTTGGCTTGCGCCTTCTTCAGCTGCTTTCCGTTCGCCTTCTTCTGGCGGTTGACGGCGGCCAGCTTCTTGCGGTTCTTCTTTCGCTGCTTCTGCAGCTTGCGGACGTTTCGCTTTTTCGAGGACCCGCTCTTGCGGGCCTTCTTCAGCCGCTTGGCGATCGCCTTCCCCTGCTTCTTCACCGTCTTCGCCCGGCGTTGGAGCGAGGATCGCTTCTTGCTCGCCCGTTTGATCTGACCGCTGAAATCGGCCGCCGGCTGGCAGGTCTCTCCCTTGAACTCGGCACCGCTCCGCTTGAGGTAGAGGTTCGTCGAGAGGCCGCCGGTGTGGACGTGGCCCGTCGTCCAGACGAGGACACCGTCCTTGGTGATCGTCTTCTCGTTCTTCTGGAAGCCGCCCCCGTAAGCATCGGGGTCATCCTGCGGATAGGTGAACTCGCCATCCGCGCCGCCCGAGTCACGATGAACGTCGAAGACGGGGTAGATGCCGCTCTCGACATCCATCCAGATCGGCTTCGCCCGGGTGATGCCCGCGGCGGCGGGGTGGTAGTCCGGAATGAAGTCCACCGTGTAGGTGATGTAGAGCTTCATCGGCTCCGGCACGAGGTTGTGGATCATGTGGTTCAGGATCCATGTGTCGGACTGTTCGTAGCGATATCCGTAACCGTCGGGAAGATCGAGGATCGTCTTCTCCTCACCGGTCGCGTAGAAGAGTTCCTGGCCATTCGAGGCGTTGATCCAGACACCGTGGTGAAACATGACCTTGCTCGACTTAGGGATCGAGCCATCCTCGTTGGTGAGGTCCGGCTTGATCCGTGTGATCCAGCCATTGGCCTGCGGCCTGTCGGCGCCGGCAATCGGTGCGTAGGAGATGCGGTTCTGGCCGGATGTCACGTTGAGTGGACCGACCCGGTAGGTGGTGCGCTGGACCCCGTCCGGCAACGCCTCGGTCTTGAACACCTGAGCCTGTGCCTGGCCGGAGCCAAAGCCCGCCAGAGTCACGGCGGCGCCCACCAGCAGAGCGGCGAACAGGACCAGCCTGCGGCCGGTGGTCAAGGTCAGCCTTCGGCCTAGATGCGAATGCACGAAAAAACGAACCGCCGGACTCTCCATTGCCAATCTCCCCACCCAGGTTTGGACCAGACCGAAGGAGCATACTCCCAATGTCAGCATTTCTTGACAATTGACCCTTCGGGCTCACTCCGAACTTTCGAGACGGCATGCTGTATCCATAGGGTGACCAATGGTCGTTTCGACACATGAACGACAGCTTCTCCGGGCGCGGGATCTGGCCGACGCTCGATACACCGAACCGCTGGGGGTGGACGACATGGCCCGCGCGGCGGCTCTCTCCCGGAGCCACTTCATCGAGAGGTTCCGCAAGGCATTCGGTGTCACCCCTCACGCCTATCTGCTGACCCGACGGTTGGAGCGGGCCGCGGCTCTGCTGCGCGGCACCGACTATTCGGTCGCCTGGATCTGTGTCTCGGTCGGGCTCAAGAGCGTCGGCTCGTTCACCACCAGCTTCAAACGAGCCTACGGCCTGACCCCGACCGCATACCGGGCGGAGTTCCCGGCCGCCGCCTCAAGGGCCCAGGTGCCCGGCTGCGTCACCCGCGCCTACGGGCGGCCGCGACACCGTACTTTTCGAGAAGACGACGCACCCGGGCCGACCTAGGCTGGTTGAACTCAGTTGAAACGAAGCGGGTTAGGAGTGGAAGAAGATGATTTCGATCGGTTCGATGCAGTTGTGGGTGCGGGATCAGGATGAGGCGCTGGAGTATTGGACGGAGAAGGTCGGCATGGAGGTCCGGATGGACGTCACCATGCCCGAGCTCGGCGACTTCCGGTGGCTTTCCGTCGGTCAACCCGGTCAGCCGGATGTCTCGATCGTGCTGATGGCCATCCCGGGCCCGCCGATGATCGATGACGCGACCGGGGACCGGATCCGGGATCTGACCTCCAAGGGATTCACCGGGACGGTCTTCCTCGTCACCGATGACTGCCGCCGCACCTATGAGGAGATGGTGGCGCGCGGAGTCGAGTTCACCGAAGCCCCGGAGGACCGGCCCTACGGGATCGACGCCGGCTTCCGCGATCCCTCCGGGAACAGCGCCCGGCTGACCCAGGTCAAGCCCGACCTCGGATAACGCCATGTGGAACGCGTGGGCAGGTGGCGGCGGGTCGGGCCCAGGGCCCGACCGGCCACGGGTCCGGTGCCAGGCCTCGGTCTCCTTGGACGGCTACATGGCGGGGCCGAACCAGAGCCCCGAGGATCCTCTCGGGGTCGGCGGGGAAGGACTCCACGAATGGGTCGTGGCTCTGACCGAGTGGCGCGGGCAACATGGGCTGGAGGGCGGCGAGGTGAACGAGAGCACCGAAGTCCTGAAGACTGCGACCGCGGGGATCGGTGCGACGGTCATGGGTCGGAACATGTTCGGGGGCCACCCTGGAGACTGGGGCGATGGCCCCTGGCGTGGTTGGTGGGGAGATGACCCTCCGTTCCACCATCCGGTGTTCGTGGTGACCCATCACGCCCGAGAGCCCCTCGAGATGGAGGGCGGAACCACTTTCGAATTCGTGACCGATGGGCTGGCGAGCGCAACAGACCGTGCCCGCAGGGCGGCCGACGGGAAGGACGTGGCGATCGGGGGCGGGGCCGAAACGATCCGCGAGGCGATCGCGTCCGGGCTGCTGGACGAGATGTGGCTTCACGTGGTTCCTGTGTTGCTAGGCGCAGGCGAAAGGCCGTTCCCGGAGGAAGCCGCGGGGATAGCGGTGGAGCAACGGGCGGCCGTCATCGGCCGAGGGGCCGTCCACTTGAACCTCCATTTCGGGTTGGCCGGGGGAGATGATGGTTTGATGTGATCGTGGCCCTCGGCGCTGCGACAGACATTTCCGGGTGGAACAACCTGTTCGTTGCGGCGGCGGGAGCTTCCGCGGCCCTGGCCGGCCTGGTGTTCGTCGCGGTTTCGATCAACATCGAACGGATCCTCCAATACCGTGGCCTGCCCGAACGGGCGCTCGTCACCCTGCTGCTACTCGTGGGCGCGCTGGTCGTCTCGCTGATCTGCCTGGTGCCGGATGCCGAACCGGAGAGGCTCGGTGCGCTGATGCTTATCCAGTCCGTGGCCTGGATCTCCGTGCTCGGCTTCTTCACTCTCCGCAGTTTCTTGCGGGGCGACGACGGGAGCGGGTCGCATTACGTCTCCCGGGTCGGACTGCCGTCGCTCGGTGCGGGCCCGTGGCTGATCGGGGCGGTGGCGTTGCTGGCTGGTTCAGTCGACGGCATGGCGTGGGTCGCCGGCGGCGTGATCGGTGCGATCGTGGCCGCTTCGCTGAACGCCTGGGTCCTGCTGGTCGAGATCCTGCGCTGAGACCGGGGCTCGTCGAGGCGGCGGGTACCGGCCGCGGCTACCAGGTGTCGACGAACCGGCCCCGAGGTTCCGCGGTCCGGGCCGGGGCGGCGGCGAGAGTCGACGCGATCACCTGGCGGGTGTCTGCCGGATCGATCACGTCGTCGAGCTCGAACAGGCGGGCCGCGTTGAGCGCCTTGGCGTTTTCCTCGGCGGCGGCGGTCAGCTCCCGCACCCGGCGCTCCCGCTCGTCGTCGTCCGGGATCGCCTCCAGTTCCTTGCGGAGGGCCAGCCGGACGGCGCCCTCCAGGCCCATCGGCCCGAGGTGGGCACCCGGCCAGGCGACCGTGAGCAGCGGCTCATGCAGGCTGCCGCCGGCCATCGCCTG
>JBEBXB010000215.1:0-4115 GCA_040391885.1 Conexibacter woesei
GGAATCAAGCAGCCAGGGAAGCTTTTGCGGCGCTCTCGTCCGCGTGGTAGGAGCTGCGCACCAACGGACCGGCCGCGACGGATTCGAAGCCGATCTCGTAGGCCGCCTTCTCCAAAGCCTCGAATTCTTCCGGATGCCAGTACCGCACCACCGGCAGGTGATTCTCGGTCGGTCGCAGGTACTGGCCGACGGTCAGGATCTGGACGCCGTGCTCACGGAGGATCCCGAAGGTCTCGACCATCTCGTCGAACTCCTCGCCGAGACCGACCATCAAACCGGACTTCGTGATCACCTCGCCTTCGCCCATCTCGCGGGCGAGCCGGAGGACCCGGGCGGAACGCTGGAACTTGGAGCCGCGCCGGGCCTTCGGGTAGAGCCGCGGCACCGTCTCGACGTTGTGGTTGAAGACATCGGGCCGCTCCGCGACGACGCGGGCCAGGGGCATCTCCTGGCCGCGGAAGTCGGGTGTGAGGATCTCGACCTTGCAGCCGGGGGCCCGCATGCGGATCGAACGGATCACGCCGACGAAGGCGGAAGCCCCGTAGTCCGGCAGGTCGTCGCGGTCGACCGAGGTGATCACCGCATGCTTCAGGCCGAGCTTGCGGACCTGATTGGCGACCTTGAGCGGCTCCAGGGGGTCCTTGAAGGTGGGCTTGCCCGTCTGGACGTTGCAGAAGCCGCAGCGGCGGGTGCACACATCCCCGAGGATCATGAAGGTGGCGGTGCCGCGCTCCCAGCACTCGCCGATGTTGGGGCAGTTGGCCTCTTCGCAGACCGTGTTCAGCCCCTCTTCGCCGATCATCGACTTGATCTCGCGGTAGGCCGGTCCGCCGGGTGGCGGAACCTTGAGCCAGGAGGGCTTGCGCGACCGGAAGGGGATCGTTCCCTCGGTCGAGATGTCGGCGCCGCCCGGGTTGGCCCGGGACCGGGTCACGTGGATCCGTTCGGCAGGTGCTGCCGGTGCGACCGGGGTGTCGGTCGCGGCGGTCTGGGTCTCGGTCTGGGGTGGTGTCATCGTGGAGTCTCCAAGGCTAAGGGTTCGGCAGCGTGGCCGGGTTGACAGCTTCCAGATCGCGGTCGAGGATCTCCGCGAGTTCTTCCGCCAGCGCAGTGCCGACGCCATCTGCGGCCGGGACGAAGCGGGCCAGGGGCCCGGCAGCCGCGCCGTTGCCGGCCGCCTCCCGGGCGCGGGTCATCTCGGTTGCCACCGAGGTAACCCCGCAATGCTCGATCCCGCATGAGTTGATCCAGTCGAAGGGGGAGAGATCGTCGGTCACGTTGATCGCCAGTCCGTGGCTGGTGATGCCGCGGCTGATCTTCAGCCCGATCGAGCCGATCTTGCGGATCCGGCCGGACCCGACCCCGGCGGCGGTGGATGCCGCGGTCGCGTCGTCCGGGATCGGCCCGTCCGCGTCGACCCACAGCCCGGTGAGGCCGTCGATCGTCCCGGCGGGGACCCGCCAGCGCCGGAGGGCCCGAGACATCGAGGTCTCGAGGGCGTCGACGAACCCGGTGACATCGACCCGGCCGGCGGCCTCGGGCTGGGATCCGACGTGGCGAAGGTCGACGATCGGATAGGCGACCAGCTGTCCGGGGCCGTGATAGGTGACCTTGCCGCCCCGTGGCGTCTCGGTGACCGTGATCCCCCGGGTCTCGTACCACTCACGATCGTGGAGGAGATCCCCCGGCTCGGTGCGGCGGCCCAGCGTGTAGGTCGGTGGGTGCTCCAGCAGCAGGAGCAGGTCGCCGATCCTCCCCGAACGGCGCTGCTCGACCAGTTGCTCCTGGACGGAGACCATCGCGGCGTAATCCCTCAGGCCGAGATAGGCGACGCCCAGGTTCACGGCTCAGCCGACCCGGCCGACGGCACCGGTCACGCCCCGCAACCCGGAACAGCCCACGCAGCCGACGCAGTCCACGCAGTCTTGGCACCCGACGCAGCCGACGCACCGGCGGCAGCGGAAACAGGCGACGCAGAGCAGGCAGCCGGCCATCGCGGCGGAGAAGAGAACCCCGAGACCGGCGAAGACCCCGGCACTGAAACCGATTCCCGAGCTCGCCGCGACCCCGGCGCTGAACCCGACCCCGGCACTTCCGGCGATCCCGGCGCTGGACCGGACAAGGGTGCTGCCGGCCACCCCGGCACTGGACTGGGCCCGAGTGCTGCCGGTGATCCCGGCGTTCATCTCAGGAGACCGTCCGGTTCATGCCAGGGAGCCAGGGTCCTCGAGATTCGCCTTGATCTCGGCCAGGAACCGGGCGGCCTCCCCGCCGTGGAGGACCCGGTGATCGCAGGAGAGGTTCAGTTCCATCACCGATCCCGGCTCGACCTTTCCGTCCCGGACGACCGGCTGCTCGACGACGGCCCCGACCGCGAGCTTGGCGGCCTGCCCGGGGTTGACGACCGGCTCCGAGCTGGTGATGCCCAGCATGCCGAGGTTGGAGATCGCAAAGGTCGCGCCGGCCTGCTCCGGCGGGGTGATCTCGCCGGTCCGGGCCCGTTCCGCGAGCCGCCGGATCTCCGGGGCGATCTCGGACAGCGGGCGGGAGTCGGCGTCGGTCACGACCGGGGTGACCGAACCGTCCTCGGTGTCCACGGCGACGCCGACGTTGATCCTGGTGTGGAGCTGGATCCCGCCGTCGGTCCAGGTGCCGTTCGCCCGGGGGTGGTTCCGCAGGGCGAGGGCGGCGGCCTTGATCACGAGGTCATTGACGGTCGGGGCCGGTTCGACGGCACCTTCCTCCCGGAGCTCACTCCGGAGCCCGAGCAGCGGGGACGCATCGACCTTGATCTGGAGGTAGATGTGGGGGATGGTCGCCTTCGATTCGGCGATCCGCCGCGACATCGTCTGCCGGGGACGCGAGTACTCGATGAACTCGCCGTCGCCCTTGTTGCCCGCCGGCCCGGGGCCGCCCGGGGCCCGAGCGGCAGCTGCGGTTGACGGGGTCGCTGGTGTCTGGGTATCTGTTTCGCTCAAACCGGTACTGACGATAAGGCCACGGCGCCGCCGGCGGCTTCAGGCGAGCATGCCGGGCTCTTCCAGGCCGGCCTTGATCGCGGCGAGGAAGCGGGCGCCGTCCGCCCCGTAGAGGATGCGGTGATCGCAAGCGAGGCTCAGGTCCATCATCAGGCCGGTGGTGAGCTCGCCGTCGCGCACGACCGGGCGCTCGATCGCCTGACCGACCGCGAGGATGCCGGCTTGGCCCGGATTGATCACGGCGTCGAATCCGTGGACACCGAACATCCCGAGGTTGGAGACGGTGAATGTGCCTCCGGCCAGCTCGGGCGGCGTGATCTCTCCGGTCCTGACCCGCTCGGCCAGATTCCGGCTTTCGGCACCGATCTCACGCAGGGATTTGCGGTCGGCATCCGTGATCACCGGGACGATCAGCGCATCCTCGGTGGCAACCGCGATCCCCACGTTGATCCGGGAGTGGAGCTCGAAGGTCTCGTCTTTGTAGCCGCCATTCGCCCGCGGGAACTCACGCAGAGCCGCGGCGGTCGCCTTGACCACGATGTCGTTGAGGGACGGCGCCGGACCGTCGTCGGTCGCGGCTTTGAAAGCGGCTCGCACCGCAGCGGCTCGACTCATGTCGACCTCGGTCCGCAGGTAGAAATGCGGGATGGTCGCCTTCGATTCCGACATCCGCCGGGCGATGGTCCGCTGGATCCGGGTCAGTTCGACCGTCTCCGTCTCACCCTTGCCGCCCTCGACCTTGGCCGGTCGGCTCTCGGTCGCTTCGCGGCTCGTGCCGGCTTCGGCTGCCGCCTCCACGTCGATCTTGATGATCCGGCCGCCCGGGCCCGATCCGTCGATCCGGCGAAGGTCGACCCCCGCGTCGGCGGCGATCCGCCGGGCCAGCGGCGACGCCTTGAGCCGCTCGCCGTCGCCGCTTCCGGCCGTCGCGTCGGCAGGGACGCGCTCCTTCTCTGCCGTCTTCGCCTTGCCATCGCTGTTGCCGCCGGTGGAATCGGATTCGGATTCCGCTTCCGCTCCCGCTTCCTGTTCCGTTGGTTCCGGCTCCGGCTCATCCTTCTCGGTGGGCGTGTCGGCGGGTTTGCCGCCGTTGCCCGAGGGTCCGGCCTCTCCTGGCTCGCCGACCGTCGCGATCGG
>JBEBXB010000216.1:0-4110 GCA_040391885.1 Conexibacter woesei
GATCCAGCTGAACGGCCTCTCCAAAGACTCCGACAAGCTGCAGCTGGCGCTCGAGCTCGGGGCCACCTTCGCGATCGATGTCTAACAGGACGAACCGGGCCCCCGCGTCACGGAACTCACCGACGGCAAGGGCGCCGACCTCGTCCTCGACACATCCTCCTTTTCGACCGGTCCGGTCAACGACTCGATCCAGTTGGCCCGCCGCGGTGGCACCGTCGTCTGGGCCGGCCTCAAGGCCAAGGGCGTTCCGGACTTCAAGATCGACGACGCGATCCACCGGGACGTCACCATCAGGCCGGTACTCGGGGTCAGCAGCCGGGCCTACCGCATCGCGATCGACATGATCGCCCGAGGTGACTCGCCGATAGAACGGATCCGAACCCATTCGTTCGACTTCCGCGAAGCGGTCCGGGCCGTGGACGTCCTGGCCGGCCGAGACCCGGCCGAAGACGCCGTCAACGTAGTGCTCACCAACGCCGACTGAGCGTCAGGCCAGCGAGTAGGTCGCGGATCCGTCGTCGTCGACGTGGCGTCTGGCGTCGCCCGCCGCGCAGAGCAGATCGAGCGATCCCAGGGCCATCGACAGCAGGTCAAACGGGATGTCATCTACGGCGTCCCCCCAGATCCGCCGCGCCACCTCGAAGCCCGCCACCGGGTCACGTCTCAGCTCGGCCAGGGCGCGTTCACTGTGCCTGCGGTTCTCCCCGAGTCGCCTTTCGACGAGCTCCGCGGGTGCCACGATCGGCTCGCCGTGCCCGGAGTACATGGTTTCGACATTCATCCTCGCGGTCTCACGCATGGCGTCCTCGTAGATCAGCATGGTCGAGACCCGGGCCGCGGGATCTGGATCTGGGCCCACCGGCAGCCAGACCAGCGGGTTCGAGGTCTTGTCCCGAAGAAGATGGTCGCCGACGAACGCCACTCCGTTCGTTTCGTCGAGGAAGACCGTGTCGGTGGCGCTGTGTCCCGGCCGGACGACCGTCCTCAACCGGCGGCCTCCGGCCTCGATCACCTGGCCGTGGTCGAGGGGCACATCCACCTCGACCGATTCGATACCGCCGTACAGCTTCACCTGGAGTTGGCGGTGACTTGCCATCGCTACCTGAGGGGCGCCGTTCAAGGCCATCACCCCAACGTGGTATTCGGTCTCGGCCGCCCGCTGTGCGCGCACATCGCTCAGATATCCGAGCAGGTCGCGCTGCCCGGCCACTACGCAACCGGACCGCTGCCGCACCGCTCTCGCCAAACCGACGTGATCGGCATGATGGTGGCTGAGCAGCACCTGCTCTATGTCCTCGATGCCGAGGTCCAGGAGCCCAAGCTTCGCTTCGAGCTCGTCGAGCGCCGTGTCGGTCCGCTGGCCGGTGTCAATCAGGGTCACCGGAGACGCGTCCGCCAGTAGAAAGACGTTGACTTCGCCTACCGCATACGTGGTAGCGAGCGAAATGCGGTGCACGCCTCCGTTCCCATGGGTCGGCCGCGCCAAGTCAGCTCCCGATCCTGTCCGCCAACTCACGCTTCATGACCTTGCCGCCGGCGTTGCGGGGCAGTTCGTCGACGAAGACGTACCGTTTGGGCGCCTTGAACGAAGCGAGTTGCTCGTCGCAGATCACCCGTAGGTCACGCTCGATCGCGTCGGCCGGCTCGGCGCCGGGCACCACCACCACGAACGCGGCCGGCACCTCCCCCCAACGATCGTCCGGGATGCCGACGACCGCCAACTCGGCAACCCCCTCGTGCGGTTCCAGCGTGCGCTCGATCTCCAGCGGATAGACGTTGAACCCACCGGAGATCAGCATGTCCTTCTTGCGACCCGCCAGGTAGATGTAGTTGTCCGCATCGACCTTCGCGAGGTCACCGGTCCGCAGCCAACCGTCCCGAAGGGCCTCCCCGGTCGCCTCGGGAAGGTTCCAGTACCCCTCCATGATGTTGGTGCCGCGGGCGATCAGCTCGCCGATCTCTCCCGGTGCGACATCCGCCCCGTCGTCGTTCACGACTCGGACGCTCACACCGGCGGTCTCCCGGCCGATGGACAGGAGCCGGGGCGAGTAGCGGCCGGAGGCGTCCGGCAGGTGATCCTCCGGCGGGAGCATGGTGAGGTTCGGCCCGGACTCGGTCAACCCGTAGTTCTGCTGGAAATCACAGCCTAGGACCTCGAGCGCCTCTGACAACAGGGGCTGCGGCATCGGGGCGGCTCCGTAGACGAGCAACCGCACCTTTCCCCGAAGGGATCTCCCGAGCGCGGCGGTCGCGTCCAGCAGCGGCCGGAGCATCGCCGGGACTATGAGGCTCGTGTTCGCCACCTCAGAGTCGAAATCGTCCACCACGGATTCCGCGTCGAACTTCGATCTGATGACATGGGTCGCCGCCGCGTGGACGTTCAGGAACGCTCGGGAGCCCGCCCCGAGATGGCACATGGGGGCGATCGTCAGGTGCCGGTCGCTGCGGACGGTCGTCTGCTCGGCGAGCAGATGCCAGGAGTTGGATGCCAAGTTGCGATTGCTCAGCATCACGCCCTTGGGGAATCCGGTCGTCCCCGAGGTGTAGATCTGGAGCACCGGGTCACGAGGTTCGGGACGCTCACCGCGGGGCGCGTCGGACGCAGCGGCGATCAGATCTTCGTAGGGGCCGTCGGCGGCGGACTCGAGCCAGACGACATCACCGGTGAAACCGCCGGCCCGGATCAGCTCGGCGGTCGACTCGAGCTCCCGGTTCACGATCAGGACGCGGACCTCGGCGTCGATCAGGATGCGGGCCATCTCGGGGGCAGCCAGGCGGTAGTTGAGTGGGACGCAGGTCAGGCGGGCTTGGGCCGCGGCGAAATAGATCTCGACGAACTCGGCCCGGTTCGTGGAGAGAAGACCGAACCGATCGGTGGCCGCGAGCCCGAGCTCGTCCCGGAGGCCGTTGGCGAGCCGGCGAACCCGGTCTTGCAGCTGGGCGTAATCGAAGCCGCGGAACTCATCGCTCACCGCCAGGTGATCTGGCCTGACGCGGACCGCGTGGTCCAGGGCTTCGGTCAGCAGCAGGCTTTCTGGATTCTCGTGTCGATAATCCATCCGGCGGGCCTCAGCCGGCGACCTGTCCGCCGTCGATCGTGATCGTCTCGCCGGTCATGAAATCGGAACCCGACGACCCGAGCAGGACGCAGAGCGGGCCGAGCTCCTCCGGCCTGCCCATCCGTCGCGCGGGGATGCGCGACTTGATCCGGGAAACGATCTCCTCGTCGCCACGGGCATCGGAGTTCATGTCGGTCTCGAAGTACCCCGGAGCGATGGCGTTGACCTGGATGCCGAAGCGGGCCCACTCGAGCGCGAGGGAGGCGGTGAGGCTCATCACAGCCGCCTTCGACGCGGCATACGAGGCGAGACGCGGAACGCCCCTCCGACCGAACATCGAAGCGATGTTGATGACCTTGCCCGAACCGCGATCCATCATCGTCGGGGCGACCGCCCGGCAGCAGAGGTACGTGCCGGTCAGGTTGGTGTCGATCACGTGCCGCCAGGCGTCCGGGGTGGTATCGACCAGCGGTGCGTCGATCAGGACCCCGGAGTTGTTGACCAGGATGTCGATCGTCCCGAGCTCTTGGACGGTCCGAGATGCCATCCGCTCAACGTCATCCTCGGAGGTGATGTCGGTAGGGACCGCGATCGCCCGGCCGCCGCTGTCCTCGATGGTCTCGACGACCTCCCCGAGGGCGCCGGCGCTGCGCGCCGCGACGCTTATCTGCGCACCGGCCTCGTTCAACGCCAGGGCGATCGCCCGTCCCAAGCCCCGGCCCCCGCCGGTGATGAGCGCGACCTTGCCTTCGAGCGGCCTCGGGGCAGTCATGACTCGACTCCGCTCATCACGTTGCGGAGATCCCGGGAGATCAGGATCCGCTGGATCTGATTCGTGCCGTCGTAGATCTCCGTCACCTTGGAGTCCCGCAGATACCGCTCCGCTTCCAATGCCACGAGATCACCGTCTTCACCCATCAATTCCACCGCCATCGAGGACACTTCCACGCCGGTCGACGTGCAGTGCAGCTTGGCCATCGCGACGGGGCCCGTCGCGTCTTCCGGGTCGGTGCCGACCCACGCCGCGACATCGAAGAGGAGGGCACGGGCG
>JBEBXB010000217.1:0-4105 GCA_040391885.1 Conexibacter woesei
CGAGGATGTCGTCGAAGGCTTCGTAGAGCGGGTTCTCAGCCCTGTGCTCGACCATCCAGCGGGCCAGGAGGCCGCCGCCGCGGGAGACGATCCCGGTGACCCGGTGCTGGCAGAGCGGCAGGTGCTCCAGCAGCAGCCCGGCGTGGATCGTCATGTAGTCGACTCCCTGGATCGCCTGCCGCTCGATCGTTTCGAGCAGCAGCTCCGCGGTCAGGTCCTCGGGCTTCTTCACCGACTCGACCGCCTCGTAGATCGGGACGGTGCCGATCGGCACCGAGGACGCTTCGAGGATGGACTCACGGGTCTCGTTGATCCGCTTGCCGGTGGAGAGGTCCATCACCGTGTCGGCGCCCCAGCTCACCGAGACCGCCAGCTTCTCCACTTCCTCCCGGACGTCGGAGGTGGTGGGCGAGCTGCCGATGTTGGCGTTGATCTTCACCCGGGCCTTCAGCCCGATGCCCATCGGGTCGAGCATCCGATGGGCGGGGTTGGCGGGAATCACCATGCGGCCGCGCGCCACCTCGGAGCGGATCGTCTCGGGTTCGAGTCGTTCCCTTTCCGCGACGCGCTCCATCTCGGGCGTGATCGCGCCACGGCGGGCAAGGGACATCTGAGTGTCGGTCATCTATCGCTCCCTTCGCTGGTATGAGCCAGATCAGGTTCGTCGGGTCGACGCCAGTCAGCGTCCTCTCAGCCCCTCCGATGGGGACCCCCCGGGTTTGTGTGTGGGTCGACCGTACCCGACCCCGCGGCGGATAGCGCGGACGGTGAGTGACAGGCGGGAATGAGAGCATTGGGCCATGCTCCGCCCGCCTCGAACCGTTCCCGCAGTCCTCGGCCGGGTGGCGGCTTGAGCCGGTTCCTTGTCGCTTCCGACAAGTTCAAGGGCACCTTCGATGCCGGTGAGGTCGTGGGCGCGGTCGCCGCGGGCCTGCGGGACGGCGGTGCGGCCGCAGTCGAGATGCCGGTGGCGGACGGTGGGGAGGGAACGGCTGCCGCCCTACTGTCGTCACTCGGTGGGGAGTGGCTCACCGCCGCGACCGAGGATGCTCTCTCTCGGCCGGTGGAGGGGAGGGTGGCGTTGCTGGCCGACGGTCGCACCGCGGTGATCGAAGTGGCCGAGGCCTCGGGGATGTGGAGGCTCCGGCCCGGTGAGATGGATGCCGTGGCGGCGAGCAGCAGGGGCACCGGGATGCTGATCGTGGCCGCCGCGGAGGCCGGAGCCGACCGGGTCATCGTGGCGCCGGGCGGCAGCGCCACCACCGACGGCGGCGCCGGCATGCTCGAGGTGGTCGAAGCGTCAGGGTGCGAAGCCGAGGTGACCGTCGCCTGCGACGTCGACATCCCCTGGGAGCGGGCGGCGGAGGTGTTCGGGCCGCAGAAAGGAGCTTCGCCGGCTCAAGTGACGGAGCTGAACCGACGGCTCGACGCGCTGGCGGCGGCCGCGCCGCGCGACCCACGGGGAGTGCCCCGCACGGGTTGCGGCGGCGGGATCTCCGGAGCTCTGTGGGCTCATCTCGATGCGAAGCTGGTCAGCGGGGCCGACCTGGTCCTGGACGCGATCGGCTTCGACCGGGCGCTGGAACGGTGCGACGGGGTTGTGACCGGTGAGGGCAGGCTCGACGCCCAGACCGCCGGCGGCAAGGCGGTCGCGGCGGTCGCGGGAAGGTCCGCCGCGTCCGGCCGGCCCTGCCACGCGCTTGTCGGTACCTGCGACCTGGCGGAATCCGGCTGGCAATCGCTGGGACTCACGACGGTGCGCGAGGCGACGGATCTCGCAGCGCTGAGACAGGCGGGGCGAGACCTCGCGATCGGGTCCGCGAGCTCTCCTGCTGACTGACTGGCCACCGGCCGAATTCGAATTCCGCTGACTCCGCGAATATGATCGCCTTCTTAAAACTCGTCAGGGAGGTTCGGAATGGCCGGTCGGAGCGTGAATCGTCGAGATCTTCGTGTGTGGCGCCTCGGGATCTTCGCCCTGCTGCCGGCGTTGGCAGCGGCCTGCCTTGTTTTCGGCACGGACTCCGCGTCGGCGAAGCTGAAGCAGCCCGCCTGCGGCAAGTTCCAGAAGCAGGTGAAGAAGTCGAAGGGCCTCAAGAAGCGGGTCGCGAAGCAGAAGCTGAAGCAGTGCAAGAACGACCGCTTGGTCTACGGTCAGGTGAAGAATTCTCACTTCGTCGGGGCTCGGGCCGACGGATTCACGATCGATGACGTCTACTGCGCGAATGGCTCGTGGCAGTCAGACGTCGCTCTCGGCAGGGCCCCGAACAAGACCGGCTGGCGGATCACCGATGCCAAGGTCCGAAACGCGAAGAACTACACCGCGGTGATCGAAGGCAAGGTCAAAGGTGGCTCCCACGTGATCGCCATTCAGCGCAAGGGCGGCCAGTGGTTCGGTGGCTGGGAGTACTTCGGGGAGATCCGTGACCCCGGCAAGGTCGACAAGAAGAACGGCCGCGCACTCTGCGCAAAGCTCTGAGGCATCGGGCCTGCCCCAGGTTCGCGTCCCGGGCCGTTCGGCCCGGGACGCGAAACCGGCCGGCCTCATCGGCGGAACTTGAAGACCTTGTTCCGGACCGAACGCTTGCCGTTGGCCGAATTGATTGCGACGACCCGGGCGACCAGCCGGGAAGTCTTCACGTGACTCTTCAGCGCCTTGCGGCCCCGGCTGTTCAGGACCATGCCGGTCTGCCACGGCACGCCCTTCGGCAGGTAGCGGCCGCCCTTGACGGTGGATGAACCCACCGGGGTGATCAGCTTGAACCGCACCTTGACCCGGCAGTTGAGGGAGCAACGCACCTTGACACCGAGCACCTTGCCCACCTTCACCTTGTGACCACCCCCGCGGGGGGCGACGGCCACGAAGAACTTCTTTGCCGCGGCAGGGGCGACTTCGATGTGAGGGGTGCCGTTCGCCGCGCTGGACGAAACGGGGATGAGGAGAGCGACCGCCAGAACGGCGGTCGCGGAAATGATCTTTTTCATCCCAGGGAGCTACCCGAAATCGGGTAATCCCTAACCGCGGGTCATGCCTCCGCGCCGGCGGCCTCGACCTCGGCCTCCACCGCGCCTTCGGTCGGGTCTTCCTCCGGGGGGTTGGCGGAGCGGTCCGAGATCGCGATGACCTCGTCCGGGGCCTCGCCCTTGGGGATGAAGCCGGACTTCATGCCGAAGTAGACAGCCTGGGGATGGTGACTGATGATCGCGACCGTGGACTGCTCGGGCATGACCGCGAAGCCACCCGAGAGGTACATGCCGATCTGCTCGAGGTCGAGCAGCTCCCACACCTTCACGTGCTCGGACTGCTCCGGGCAGGCGGGGTATCCCCATGAGTAGCGGCGGCCCTGGGCCGGCCCGATGCCGAGATCGGCCCGCGCCTTCTGGTGCAGCCACTCGGCCAGACCTTCGGCGGACTGGACGCCGAGACCGTGAGTGAACAGCTGCTCGGCGAACTCGTCGTCGGCATGGAGCTGATCCATCAACTCGGTCACCTCGGCGCCGACGGTGACCCCCTGGAGGGCGACCACGTCGCGGACCCCGTCATCTCCGAGCGGACGGTAGAAGTCGGTCAGGCAGATCCGGTCGTGCTTCGGCTGGCGCGGGAAGACGAGACGGTTGATCTCCTTGTCCTGATCCACCGGATCGAAGATCACCAGCTCGTTGCCGTCGGCGTTGCAGGGGAAGTAACCCAGCCGGGCACGGGGGTGGAGGTAGTCCTGCTCGGCCCACATGCGCTCCAGCCGGGGCCGGAAGTCCTCGCTGACCAGCTTCTCCCAGGCTTCGCCCTTCACTCCGCGTCCGCCCCAGTGGAGCTTGAACAGGACGTGCAGGTCGAGGTGGTTGAAGACGTCGTCGAAATCGACGGGGATCTCCTGGACGCCCCAGAACGGGGGCTCCGGGATCGGGGCGTCGGTGTCTGCCGTAGATCGCACCGAATCGTCCGTCACCGGCGGGGAGTTGTCGACGACCACCGGCTTGTTGCGGAAGGTCTCCGCCTCCGACTTGATCCGGTCGATCAGCGGCTTGCGGGCGTCGGCGTCGACCAGGGCATCCATCGTGTCGAGGCCCTGGAAGGCGTCCTTGCAGTAGAAGACGCCGGGATCGT
>JBEBXB010000218.1:0-3995 GCA_040391885.1 Conexibacter woesei
AAATCCGGGGCGATCTATTCGGGCATCCCGGACGCCTACGGACTCGGTGACGCCACCTTCATGGTCAACCGGGTGCGCAGCAAGGTCCTGGTGGTCGCCGACAATGCGCGGAATGACAACCTTTCCCTCGCGGCGGCCCTGCTCCCCCAGGCGCCCGGCCTCTCCGACGTGATCGTCGTCGGTGAGGCGCCGGAAGGTTCAGGTTGGCTGACCTACCGCGAGATGCTGGGGACCGAGCCGGGCCAGCCGGTCGAGATCGATCCGCTTGCGCTCGCCCACGTCGGCTTCACCTCAGGAACGACCGGTGAGCCAAAGGGTGTCATGAACTCGCACCAGACTCTCGACGCCGTGACCAGCGGATGGGTCGAGCACGTCGGAGCCGCGACCTACGGTGAGCCGATGGTGAACCTGGTGGCATCGCCGGTCGGGCATCACACCGGTTTCCTCTGGGGCGTCCTCCTTTCGGCGTACCTCGCCGGCACGGCGATCTTCCTGGACCGTTGGAAGGCGGCGGCCGCAATTGAACTGATGCGCGAAGAAGGGGTCACCTTCATGGTCGGGGCGCCGACCTTCCTTCAGGACATCGTCAACGAACTACCAGCCGGAGCGCCGCCGATCGATTCGCTGACCATGATCGGGGTCGCCGGGGCGCCGGTGCCCCGGTCGCTGGTCCCGACGGCCCGGAAGCGACTCGGGTGCTTCGTCGGCCCGGCGTGGGGCATGACCGAGCACGGTCTCGGGGCTTCCACGAACCCGGACCTTCCCCAACACGTCGTCGACTCGACGGATGGGACCACGATCGGCGACTGCCGCTTGCGCATCGTGGGCCCGGACGGTGAAGAATGTCCCCACGGCATCGAGGGCGACCTCCAGATGACAGGCCCTGGCCTCTTTCTCGGCTACTACGATCGGCCGGATTTCACGGAAGAATCGTTCAGCGGCGAATGGTTCGAGACCGGCGACCGGGCTTGCATCAACTCCGACGGCTCGCTGAGCATCAAGGGCCGGAGCAAGGACATCATCATTCGGGGTGGCGAGAACATCCCCGTCGTCGAGATCGAGACCCTTCTGTACAAGCATCCCTCGATCATCGACGTCGCGGTCATCGGCGCCTTCGACGAGCGGCTCGGGGAACGGGCGCTTGCCCTGATCGTGCTGGCGGACGGAGCCGAGCAGCCCACCCTCCAGGACCTGACCGCGTTTCTGCTGGAGAACGGCATCTCGAAGCATTTCCTTCCCGAGCGCGTCGAGGTCGTGGATGCCCTGCCGAAGACGGCGAGCGGCAAGATCCAGAAGGCCGAGCTGCGCAAGGCATACCCATCCTTCAAAGTGCTGGACTCGGCCTGAGCCGCCGATGGCCCCGTCCACCAGAGATGCCAGCAGGCCGGCGGAGCTCCCCCTTTCGGGTGTGAAGGTACTCGACTTCAGCGGCCTCGTACCGGGTCCGCTCGCCACCCTGATCCTGTTCGAGGCGGGGGCGGAAGTCACCAAAGTAGAACGTCCAGGGAAGGGCGACGAGATGCGCTCGTACACACCGAAGCTGGGTGACGACAGCGCGAACTTCGCGCTCCTCAATCGCGGCAAGAAAAGCCTTGCGGTGGATCTGAAGGACGATGACCAGCTCGCGGCCCTCCTCGAAGGCATCCCCGATTTCGACGTGCTGGTCGAACAGTTCCGGCCCGGGGTCATGGATCGCCTGGGGCTCGGATACGACCGGGTCTCGAAACTCAACCCCGGCATCGTCTACTGCTCGATCACCGGCTACGGCCAGACGGGACCGAAGACGAAAGTGGCGGGGCACGACCTCAACTACGTGGCCGAATCCGGTCTGCTCGATCAGATCGATGCCAGCGGATCGCCGGTCTTGCCGCACGCGCTGCTTGGCGACATCGGCGGTGGCACATATCCGGCGGTGATGAACATCCTGCTCGCGCTGATCGAACGATCGCGGACAGGGACCGGCAGGCACCTCGACGTATCGATGGCCGAGGGTGTGTTCCCCTTCCTCTACTGGGGTCTGGCACAGGGCCACTCGACCGGAGACTGGCCGGTGCCCGGCGGAGATCTCGTCACCGGCGGTTCGCCGCGATACAACCTGTACCGCACCGCCGATGATCGCTACGTCGCGGCGGCTCCGCTGGAACCGGCGTTCTGGGGAAGCTTCTGCGAAATCGTCGGCCTTGACCCGGACCTCCGGGATGACGAGAAAGACCCCGGGAAGACCCGCGCCGCGATCGAGGCACTGATTCGGCGGGAGGATTCCTCGGTCTGGGACGAGCGGTTCGCCGACGTGGACGTGTGCTGCAGCACCGTCGCCACACTCGAAGAGGCCGTCCAGGATCCGAACTTCGTCGAACGGGGACTGTTCGATTTCAAGGTGGGTCCCCCGGAAATCGAGCCCGATCCCGGCGCTGCCGCTGCCGCTCGACCGGTCGATGCGCCGGTCCGACCGGCAGCTCCCATATCCGCCCCTCCGGGCACCGGATTCTCCAACCTCACACCGACTCAGGAAGCAGGGACAAGATGCCAGATGATCCGTTGAAAGTAGAAGACAAAGGCGCCGCCCGGAAGTTGACGATCAACCGTCCCGACCGGCTCAACGCCCTCAACTCGAGGATCTTCGACCGGCTCGAAGAAGAACTCTTCGCCGCCCGCGGCGAGAGCTCGGTGCGAGTGCTGGTCGTCGCGGGGGCCGGCGAGAAGTCATTCTCGGCGGGGGCTGATCTTGACGAGCTTGCCGACAAGTCCCCGGTCGGAGCGAAGGTGCTGCTCGAACGAGGCCAGTCGGTCCTCGACACGCTCGAGGATCTGGGCAAACCGGTGATCGCCGCGGTTGACGGATACGCGCTCGGCGGCGGTCTGGAGCTGGCCCTGTCGTGCTCCTTCATCCTCGGCTCCACCCGAGCGAAGCTCGGGCTGCCCGAAGTGGGCCTGGGCCTCATCCCCGGATACGGGGGAACCCAGCGGCTGTCCCGGTTGGTCGGCCGGGGCGCTGCCCTCAGGATGATGCTCTCCGGTGAGCGGATCGGATCCGAGGAAGCGGCTTCGATCGGTCTGCTGGCCGCTCCGCCCTTGGAGGCCGAAGGGTTCGACGCGGCCGTCATGGAACAGGCGATGGCGATCGCCGAGAAGAGCCCGGTGGCCCAGCATCTGATCCTCTCGGCCGTCTCCGCGCAGGGCAGGATTGACACCGGGCTCTCATATGAGGCCAGCCTGGCCGGCCTGGCCACGACCACGGAGGACGGCCGCGAAGGCATTGCCGCCTTCCGCGAGAAACGGAAACCCCGATTCACCGGACGGATGGCGTGATGACGTTGGCCGTGAACAGTTTCGAGCGACTCGAACCGCTCGCCGACGATTCGCTGGCCGGCGCGCGGCTGCCGGCGAAGGAACGGGCGGTCCGCGACGAGGTCCGGGCGATCGTCAGGGACGCCGTGGCCCCGTTCGCGAGGGAGATCGACCGCGAGTCCCGCTTCCCTCACGACAGTTACCGGGCGCTGGCCGAAGGGGGCTTCGGTTGCATTCCGCTCCCCCAGGAGTTTGGGGGCTCCGGCAAGTCGACCCTGGCCTACGCCGCCGCGATGGAAGAGATCTCGGCAGCTTGCGGATCGACGTCGACCGTGTACATGACCCAGCTTCACTGCGCCCATCCGATCGTGATCGGCGGATCCCCGGAGCAAGCGCGGCGGCTGGTCCCCGGACTCTGCTCCGGCGAAGCCTACGGCGCACTGGCCGTGACCGAGACCGAAGCCGGGTCAGACGTGGCGGGCATGCGGACCACGGCCAGGAGGGATGGGGATGAGTACGTGATCAACGGGGCGAAGACGTTCATCACCAATGGCGATCAGGCTTCGGTCCTGGTCGTCTTCGCAAACGTCGACCCGTCGATCGGCCGCAAGGGCATCACCGCCTTCGTGCTCGAACGCGACCGGGACGGCTTCGAGCCGGGCCCGCCGATGAAGAAGATGAGCTTGCTTGTGTCCTCGACCACCGAG
>JBEBXB010000219.1:0-3973 GCA_040391885.1 Conexibacter woesei
CCGCCGCCGGCGGGGAAGAGGCCCCAGTTGACCTCCGGCAGCCCGAAGCGGGCGTGGTCGGCGGCGATCCGGATGTCGGTGGCGAGCATGATCTCGAACCCGCCGCCCATGCAGTCGCCGTTGATCGCGGCGACGATCGGCTTGTCGACCGGTTCGATGTCTCCCTTGATGTAGACCTCCTGGTTGTCGGCCGGGACCATCTCGCCCGACTGGATCAGGGGCACCAGCTTCTTCAGGTTCGCGCCGGCACAGAAGGACTTTTCGCCGGCACCGGTGAGCACCGCGACCCGGAGGGAGTCGTCGGCGGCGTACCGGCGCCACGTGTCGGCGAGGTCACGCATCGTCTCCGGGTCGAGCGCGTTGCGGGAGGCGGGGTCGTCGATGGTGATCCAGAGGACGTTCCCGTCCTTGACCTCGGTACGAATCATGGGGCTCCTGTCTTTGCTTTCAGTCGAGGCCGGCGAAACCGGCGGCTTCCTCGAGCAGGGCAGGCACGTCCCGTTCGAGTTTCTGGGCGTACTCGGTGTCGAGCAGGCCCTTCACGTGCTGGGTGTAGGCACCTTCGACCACCGCCGCCAGCTTCCAGAAGCCGATGGTGAGGTACCAATCCAGATGCTCCACCGACCGGCCCGACCGTTCGGCGTAATGCTCGGCCAGCTCCCGGCGACCGGGGCTTCCCGGGAGTCGGCTCACGCCCTGGATGTGGGGCATAGCCATCGATTCGATCCGGTCGGGCCCCCAGAAGGCGAGGCAGATGCCGAGATCGAGCAGCGGATCGCCGATCGTCGACATCTCCCAGTCGATGATGGCGTTCACCCGCACCTCGGGTTCGAAGACGATCAACGTGTTGTCCAGGTGGAAGTCGCCGTGGAGGATGGCCGGGGGCTGCACCGGGGGACGGTTCTCGTCAAGCCACCTCGCGATCTGATCGAAGCGGGGCAGGTCACGGGTCTTGACCCGTTCGTACTGCTTGCTCCAGCGCGGCACCTGACGTTCGAGGAAGCCCTCCGGACGGCCGAAGTCGGTCAATCCGTGGGCCTGCCAGTCGACCCGGTGAAGCTTGGCGAGGGCATCCATGAAGGCCGGGCCGATCCCGGCGGCGGCCTTCTCCGGGTCGATCCCTGCGGGCAACTCGTCGGTGAGCGGGTAGCCCTCGACGGCCTCCATCACGAAGAACTGGGCACCGATCACCGACGGGTCGACGCAGAGCCCCATCGGCTTCGGGCTCGGCACGTCGGCGGTTTCCAGCGCGGAGAGGATGCGGTACTCGCGTTCCATGCTGTGGGCGGAAGCGTCGATCGCGTCGGCGGGCGGTCGCCTCAGGATCAGGCTGCCCTCGGGATCGGTCAGCTTGATCGTCTCGTTGGAGTTGCCGCCGACGAGGGTCTCGCTATCGAAGGGCCCGCGGCCCGGAAGGTTACGGTTGAGCCAGTCCAGGAGGGCGGGTTCGGTCTCGGTGGTGCTCATGGCCGCATCATCGCCCGAGATCGCTCGGCAGGCGCCCCGGCCGCGTCTCAGGTTTGGAGAACTCCCTAAGGAATGGGGGAAACGCGGTCGGGGCGGCGGCAACCATCACGTAGCTTGGAGGCATGAGCTGGGACTTCCAAACCGAACCTGAATTCGAAGAAAAACTCGCATGGATGCGCGAGTTCGTGCGAGAGGAGGTCTATCCGCTCGAGACCCTCGACCTGGACTATCTCCAGTTCCGGGAGCTGATCAAGCCGCTTCAGCAGGAGGTCAAGGACCGTGGGCTGTGGGGTGTCCATCTCAGCCCCGAGCAGGGCGGTGCCGGGTACGGCCAGGTCAAGCTCGGCCTGATGCACGAGATTCTCGGTGCCTCCGAGCTCGCGCCACCCGTCTTCGGCGTCCACGCGCCCGACACCGGCAACTCCGAGCTGATCGCCGTCGCCGGCAACGAAGAACAGGTCGAGAAGTGGGGGAAGCCCGTGCTCAACGGCGACCTCTGGAGCGCCTACTCGATGACCGAGGAAGGGCGTGGCTCTGATCCGACCATGCTCCAGACATCGGCCGTGCTCGACGGTGACGAGTGGGTCGTCAACGGGGTCAAGTTCTGCGTCGGCAACGCCAACCGTTCCGACTTCCACATCGTGCTCTGCCGCACCGAGTCGGACGAAGGCACCCAGAAGCACAAGCGCCACTCGATGATCATCGTCCCGACCGACTCCGAAGGGCTCGTCAACCGCCAGATCGGCCTCATGCACGACCCCAACTCCGAGGGCCTGGTCCACACCCACTGCGAGGTCACCTACGACAACGTCCGGGTACCGGCCGATCACCTTCTCGGCGGCCGCGGTGAAGCCTTCGTCCTCGCGCAGAAGCGACTCGGACCCGGCCGCATCCATCACTGCATGCGGTGGATGGGCGTCTCCCGCCGGGCGCTCGACTCCCTCTGCGAGCGGGCTGTCTCTAAGGAGGTCCACGGCGGGCTCCTGGCCGACAAGCAGATGGTTCAGGACTGGATCGCGACCTCGGCGGCGGAGATCCAGGCGGCCCGGCTGTTGACTCTTCAGGCAGCGTGGAAGATCGACCAGGTCGGCGCTTCCGGTGCCCGGCAGGAGATCGCGATGATCAAGTACCACGGCGCCAAGGTCATGCACGACGTGCTCGACCGGGCGATCCAGATCCACGGCGCTCTCGGCTACAGCACCGACATGCCGCTGGAAGAGGCCTACCGCTGGTCGCGGGCGGCCCGGCTCTACGACGGCCCGGACGAGGTCCACAAGGTTTCTGTGGCCCGGCGGATCCTGCGGGACTACGAACCGAAGGACAAGCCGTCCGACCACATCCCCACCCGCAAGGCGAAGGCGATGGAGAAGTACGGCCCGATCATCGAGCGGCTCGAAACCTCCAGCGTCTGATGGCCGACTTGAGACCGGCCAAAGCCCTGCTGATCGACTTCGGCGGCGTGCTCACCTCGAGCGTCTTCGAGTCGTTCCGTGCGTACATGGACGGGGTCGGGGTCGACCCGAAGCTGGTCGAGAAGCTCCTGCGTGAGGATGAGGAGTCGAGCCGCGCCCTGGTTGCGCACGAATCCGGCGAGAAGCCGATCGAGTACTTCGAGGAGATCTTTGCGGAGCGGCTGCGGGCCCACGGGGCCCAGGTCGAGTCCGACGGCCTGGTCGCCCGGCTCACCGCCAGCCTCAAGCCGGACGAGGCGATGCTCGCCGCGGTCGAGCGGATCCGGGAGCGGGGCAACCCGACCGTGCTCGTCTCAAACTCCCTGGGCTACGAGGCCTATGAGGGCTACGGGCTCGAGGAAGTCCTCGACCACGTGATCCTTTCCGGGCGGGTCGGGGTGCGAAAGCCCTCCCGCCGGATCTACGAGATGGGCGCGGAAGCAGCCGGTGTGCCGGCGGAGGACTGCGTGATGGTCGATGACCTGAGGCAGAACCTGGAAGCGGCCGAGAAGCTCGGCATGCAAGGGGTTCTTCACCGTCGGCCGAGCGATTCTCTGCCCTCCCTGGGGGAGATGTTCGGAATCGATTTTCATGACCTGCTGGTGGCGTCGGACGTCGCGGCGCGTATCGAAGAAGGAGTCACCGAATGAGCGGAAGAACGGTGCTGGTGACAGGTGCCAGCCGCGGCATCGGCCGGGGCATCGCCCTGGCGTTCGCCGAACAGGGTGACACGGTGGTGCTCTCCGCCCGGACCGCGTCCGGTCTCGAGGAGACGGCCACCGCGGCGACGGAACGCGGTGCCGCCGCGGTGGCCGCGGTTTCCGCAGACCTCAGCAACCCTGACGACTGCGACAGCTTGATCGAACGGGCGGTCGAAGCGGTCGGCTCCTCGCCGCTGATCGTCGTCCACTGCGCCGGCATCACCGAGAACGCGGCCGTCGAGAAGATGACCCTCGAAAGCTGGAATCGTGCGTTCCAGGTCAACGTGACCTCGGCGCTCCAGATCGCCGGCAAGGCGGTCCCCGCGATGAAGGAAGCCGGCTGGGGCCGGTTCA
>JBEBXB010000220.1:0-3971 GCA_040391885.1 Conexibacter woesei
GAGGCGGAGGAGCGAACGACCACGGGGGCGTCGGTGTCGTTGGTCCAGAGCAGGTCGATGCTGCCGTAGTTCAGGGTCGATTCACGGCCGGCGGGATAGCGACTGATGTAAAAGCTGTGGGGCGTATGGGCATCGATCTGCATGCCGGCGAAGTAGGCGGCGTTGTACGTCGTGGTCGAGAACTGGGAGACACCGCCACCGACCGAGTCGACCAGCTTGTTTCCCTCACCGATCGTGGGGGCGGGCTTGTAGCCATTGGCTCGGGTCCTCTCGCCGGCGATTCCGTTCAGGGAGAACTGCTCGCCCGGGCCGATCACCGTGCCATCGACCGTCTTTGCCATCCGCTGGATATTCGTAACCCGCGGTTCGCAGCAGCTGTAGCTGGTGGTGAACGTGCCGAGCAGCGAAGTCGCGTTCCTCACCGCCTTCGTGGTCACGTTCGGCTTCACCCGTTCGGTCGGGAAGCGAACCCGATGCTCGTCGTTGCGGATCGAGCGAACTGTGTTGTCGACGGCCTTCTCCTGACGGATCTGACGTCCGACCCTTGCCTTCTTGATTGACGCGGCGCCGGGCTTCGGCTTCCAGGTGAGGTCTCCCTGCTCGCTCAAGTTCACCGGGGGCAGGGGAGGGGTGTCGAGGCTGGCATCCCGTGCCGGCCGGTCACGATTACCGGCGAACTTCGCTACCTCCGAACGGACCTTCTCGACATCGGCTCCCAGCCGGATGCCGGTGTCGGACCCGTCGCCGGTCGATTCGATCCCAAGCATGCCTGCCACTTGCCATGGGGTGAAGGCGGCAGCACCGCCGGCAGTGCGGATCCTGAGGGGCTTGAGCAGGTATTCCTCGGCATCCCTGGCGACCGACCTGACCTCGGCGCGCGTTGGCGCGGGTTGGCGTCGCATCGGGACATCCATCGATTCCCGACCCGCTCGCAGAGTCCCGAGGAGCTCCTCCTTGGCCGCGTTGCGTCGGACCCGGACCCCCGCCTTGGGCTGTTCGGTAGTTACGTCGAGTGTGTCGGGATCGATCGACAGGGCGCCGACGAAGGGCTCGCGGTCGAGCATGTCCGCTATGCGATTCACGGTCCGGTTCAGACGCTTTGTCTTGACCGGCTCGTAGACCGGCTCCACTTCCTGGTCCGTGAAGAGGACCAGGGGACCCGCGAGGATCGCGCCGATGCCGCTCCTTCCCGCTGAATAGGCCGCTTCGGCGCTGGCTTCGGCGTCGATCACAAGGCCCGCCTGCGGTGCTCGGACCGTCACGGTCTTTCCCGCTCCCGAGAGCTCCGCCTTCCGCGGTTCGATGCGCGCGATGAGCTTCGCCGCGCTCTCACGGGTCTGGCCACCGAGCTCGGTACCGGCCAGGCTCGTCTTGTCGAGAACCTCCCCGGAGCTGAACGCCCGCAGCACGAATCCGGAAAGCACCCAGATCAAGAGGACGCAGCCCGCCGCGATCAGCCAGCCCGCTCGCCTCGACACCCGGATACGCCTGAGCCGGCCCGGTGGGCGAGAGCGGGCCCCGTTCCGGCGGCGCTCTCGCTCGTCCTGCATCTCCCGCCGCTGTCTTTCAGTTCGTCCGATGCGCAGAGTCTGACAAGCATGGACGCGGCCCGCGTTATCTTGGAGACATGGATTGGAAGATCGAATTGATCGGAGTGCCCGTCACCGACATCGACCGGGCCAAGCAGTTCTACGAGCGCGTCGGCTTCAACCTAGACCACGACCATGCGGTGAGTGAGGACATCCGTTTCGTCCAGATGACCCCGCCCGGATCGGCCTGCTCGATCGCGTTCGGCAAGGGAATCACCGACATGGAGCCGGGCGCGCTCGACAACATCCAAGTGGTGGTCCCCGATGCGGACGAGGCCAGGCAGTCCCTGCTCGACCGGAACGTGGAGACCGGCGAGGTCCAAGAGTTCCCCTGGGGCCGCTTCGTGTTCTTCAGCGACCCGGACGGAAACGGCTGGGCGCTCCAGCAGATCGTCAGACCGGGCTGAACTGTCGGCTAGTCCTCCCGTCGAGTCGCCGTGTCCCGATCGCGGTCGTATCGCCTCCTGAGCGGAAACGCGGGTAGCCAGGACTCACGCCGAACGGTCCAGCTCTCGTAGGTCGGGGTCAGTTGGTCCGGGGCGTCCAGGGAACCCAGGTGGACTTCGATCTCGTCGGCGGTGCGGGCGAATACCGACGATCCACAGCGAGGGCAGAAGAACCGCCCGTCATAGTCACGCGGCTCGCCTTCGATCGTCACCGCATCCTCAGGGAACACCGCGGAGGCTTCGAAAAGCGCCCCGTGGTGCTTGCGGCAGTCGAGGCAGTGACAGATGCCGACCCGGTAGGGGAGTCCAGACGCGGTGATCCGGACATCGCCACACAGGCAACCGCCTCTGAATTCTTCCATTCCGGGCCTCCTTCTCGAGTCAGCGATCAATCCTGTGGGTGACCTGACGATATCCGGTCGGTGACTCGAACTAGACAGGTCAGATGGTTCGGGCCGGGACACGGCGGCCGGTCTACACTCTTGACGTGCGTGTCTATTCGACGAAGTCCGGTCTCGTTTGGGCGGCTTTGACATGTCTGCTTTGCCTGGTCGCCTTGCTCCTGGTCACTGATTTCGCTTATGGCAAGAGCCCCTCGAAGGCTTCAGTGACGGCTATCAAAGGACAGGAGAAGTGGATAACCGTCGGCGGCTTGAGGGGCGAGAGGCTGCATCTGAAGGCGAGCCGGCAGTGGAGGAAGACGGCCGGATTCCTGGCCTTCCCGGAGGGACGCCTTCCGGACGATGGACGCCGCGACTACGTAGGCACCACGATCGCCACGATCAAAGTTCGCCCGACCAGCGAGGTCAGGAATGGAATCGACATTCTGTGGTCAAGCGTCGGGAGTTGGCCCTACTCCATGGTGAAGGTCAAGCGCACCAAGAAGCGAAGCTGCCCCAATGCCGTGGAGTGGAACTCTTACGCCATCATCAGCGGGAGCCAGAGTGGGATCGCTTGCAACGGCACGATCCGAATCAAGACGGTGAACGTCTTGACCTACGGCAGCGTCCGCCCAGGACCCAAGCGCTGGTCCTTTCATGTCGAGCGTCTCGGTCGGCAGCTCATCGAGTCGGTAAAGATCTCGAAGAGGAGCAAGATCGGGATCACGCGGCGCACTCCGAGCAAGATGGTCATGTCCGCCCCTAAGTCGTTCGACCTCCCGGACGGTAAGGCGTCGTCGGTCCTGGTCGGTCTCAAGAACATCGGAGGCCGCAGGTCAAAGGGCCTGAGGGTCACCTCTTGGATCGAAAACAAGGAGTTCGTGGTTGCCCACGAGCGGAGTCGAAAGGTGCATCCGTTGGCACCCGGCAAGTCGCGCCAAGTGAGGATTCCAGTGGCCCGCGCCCCTGAGGGTGATTACATCCTCTTCCTCAGCGTCGAGAGTGACAACGGCGACGGGGATGCACTGGCCTACCGCGTCGAAGGCGGGCCGCCGGACCTCGCTGGCAGGCTCAGCCGGGTTCGGATCCCGAAGGCGACTCCGGCCACAGATGACCGAGTGTTGGAAGCATCATCTGAACCAGTTGACCGGGGTCTCGGAGTGCCTTATCTCCGGTGAGATCCTGGCCGGGATGGAACGGGCCGTGCCGTCCCGGCCAGCAGCCGAACGTCGGCGGCGTACGAAGCGGAGGGTCATCAACGGTGCCGCGACGATCGCTCCGATTGCACCGGCAATCAGGGCGGTGACGGCGAGGAACACGAGGATTAGCCCGACGAGGAAGCCGAGGTACGGGACCATCAGAAGGGCGACCAGCCCGATGAGGGCTACGGGTGACGTTATTTCGAGTAGATAGCTCATGGCCCGATGCTCTTCCGGACCAGGCGGCTTCGAATCCGCCAACAGGCCAGTGCTGCCAGCCAGTCCGCGCCTGGCCGTCCGGGAGCAGTTTCGCGTGGGGTCGTGGAACCGCAGTTGGGCCCGGGCGCGGCAAGGACT
>JBEBXB010000221.1:0-3932 GCA_040391885.1 Conexibacter woesei
CCCGCCAGACCGCATAGACAAGCGAAATCTGGCATAATTGACAGAATGTCGCTAGCAGTCGAGAGTGATCTGGCTCACCTTTCTGAACGTCAGGATCCTAGGCTGCTCCGTGCGCTGGACGCGGTCGCGCCGGGCACCGCCCTCCGTGAGGGCATCGACAACATCGTCCATGCCCGGACCGGTGGGCTGATCGTCTTCGGGGAAACCGAGGAGTTCGCCTTCATGCTGTCCGGCGGCATCAAGCTCGACATCGACTACACGCCGGCCATGCTCTACCAGGTGGCGAAGATGGACGGGGCGATCCTGGTCAGCTCGGACGCGAAGAGGATCACCTGGGCGAACGTCCAGATGATGCCCGACCCGACCATCCATTCGGCGGAGACCGGCACCCGCCATCGCACGGCGGAACGGATCGCCAAGCAGGTCGACGCCCTGGTGATCGCCATCTCCCAGCGCCGCGACGTGGTCTCGCTGTACCTCGACGGGGTCAAGTACATCCTGCAGGACATCCCCTCGGTGCTGGCGAAGTCCAACCAGGCCCTGGCGACGCTGAACAAGTACCGGTTCCGGCTCGACGAGCTTTCGCAGCGCCTCACCCGGTCGGAGTTCAACGGCCGTGCCGTCCTCTACGACGCCCTCGCGGTGCTCCAGCGCTCGGAGCTGGTCTCGCGGATGGCGGTCGAGGTCGAGCGGTACATCGTCGAGCTCGGCACCGAAGGTCGCCTGATCGAGATGCAACTCGAGGAGACCATGGTCGGGGTTGCGGCCGAGCGGTCCGCCCTGATCCGCGACTACGCGATCGAGGACAGCGAGGAGACCCTCCAGTACGTGAACGAGGCGATCTCGGAGCTCTCCCACCAGGACGTGCTCGACTTCGGCCATCTCGCCGAGCTGCTCGGGTACGACCGCAAGGTCAACACCCTCGACTTCCAGATAGAGCCCCGCGGTTACCGTCTCCTGGGACGGATCCCGCGGCTACCGCGGTTGGTGGTCCAGAAGATCGTCCAACAGTTCGGCAGCCTCGAAGTAGCACTGGCGGCGACGGACGACGAGCTTGCCGCGGTTGACGGCGTCGGACCCTCCCGCGCGAAGGAGATCCGCGAAGGAGTGAGACGGGTCCAGGAGACCGCTCTCACCGACCACTTCATGAACACTTGACGGCCGAATCATGGCGATCGGGTCTCACGACGACCCGTCCGCCAGCGACGAAGAAAAGGAGCATCTGATTTCTGATTCAGAAGCAGTGAACAACGGAGCCGAGGACGAAGAGATCGAGCTGGTTCCGTACGTATGTGATTTCGAGGAAGGCGACAAGGTCGTCTACCCGCACCACGGTGCCGGGGTCGTCCTCACCAAGGAAGACGCCGAACTGATGGGCGAGGTCCGGGAGTACCTGACGATCAAGATCCTGCACAACGATCTCACGGTCAAGGTCCCCACCGAGAAGGCGGGCGAAGCCGGCCTGCGCCGCGTGATCGACGAGGACGAGATCAAGAAGGTGATCTCGGTGCTCTCCGACGAGGTTTCCGACATGCCCAAGAACTGGAACCGCCGGTTCAAGTACAACAAGGAAAAGATCAAGACGGGCAACGTCTTCGAGCTTGCCGAAGTGGTTCGCAACCTCGCTCTCCGTGAGATGGAGAAGGGGCTGTCCACCGGTGAGAAGCAGATGTACACCCGGGCCAAGAAGATCCTCGCCTCCGAGTTCATGTACGCGCTCGACAAGGACGAGGAAGGTGCCGAGAGCTACCTCGACAACCTGCTCGAAGAGCGCTTCGAAGCTTCGGTGGCTGCCGCTGCCGCTGCCTGATCCGATCATGGGGCGCGGTACCGCTGCCCTGATCGTCGCCGCCGGTTCCGGGCAGAGGCTCGGGGCCGGTGGGCCGAAGGCATTGGTCGAGGTGGGGGGCCGGCCGCTTTTCGAGTGGTCGGTCGACGCCTGCCGGAAGGCCGAATCGGTCGGCCCGGTGATCGTCGTCGCCCCGCCCGACCATCAGGACGAGTTCCGCCGCGACGGCATCACCGTGGTCGCCGGGGGCAGCTCACGCTCCGAATCGGTCTCCCGCGGCCTCGCCGGCGTGGAGTCCGATCTGGTCCTCGTCCACGACGCCGCGCGACCGCTCGCCCCGCCCGAGCTCTTCGACCGGAGCATCCTCGCCCTCTCCGAATCGCCGGAGCTGGACGCGGTGATCGCGGCAGCCCTCGTCACCGACACGACCAAACGGATCGGTCCCGACGGTCGGGTCGAAGCGACCCTCGACCGTGACCGGCTGCGGGCGGTGCAGACGCCCCAGGTCTTCCGCGCCGCCGCCCTGCGCCGCGCGATGGAGACCGGGGATCTGGCCGCCGCCACCGATGACGCCGCTCTGATCGAAGCGGCCGGGGGGTCGGTCGGCGTGATCGACGCTCCATCCGGCAACATCAAGGTGACGGTTCCGGCCGATCTCGCTCTCGCCGAGTTGATGCTCACCCGGCCCGAACTGCGTCCCGTCCCTTCCCAGACCACCAGGATATGACTGCCCAGCCCGTGATCACCGATTACCACCTTCACCTCCGCCAGGACGACATCGAGGCCCGTGCGGAAGACCAGTTCACCACGGAGAACATCGCCCGCTACGTCGCCGCGGCGGAGGCCGCCGGCGTCACCGACCTAGGCTGCGCCGAGCACATGTACCGGTTCACGGAGGCTCTCAACGTGTGGCGCCATCCGTTCTGGGACGAGTGGGCGCTTGACGACATCGATCGGTACTGCGAGGTCGTGACCGCCAGCCCGATCAAGCTCGGGATCGAGGCGGACTACATCCTCGGAGCCGAAGACAGGATCGACAACCTGCTTTCGCCGCGGCCCTTCGAGTACGTCGTCGGCTCCGTCCATTTCATCGGCGACAAATCACTCGACACCGAGGAGTTCACGGTCTGGGACGACAGCTCGGATCCGGACGAGGTGTGGCGTCGCTACTTCGAGACGCTCGCCCACGCAGCCCGGGCGGGCCTCTTCGACATCCTCGCGCACCCGGACCTCGTCAAGGTCTGGGGCCGCGCCGGACGGCTTCCCTCGCGCGACCCCCGGTTCTTCTACGAACCGGCGATCGAGGCGATCGCCGAGTCCGGGATCGCCGTGGAGGTCTCGACCGCCGGGCTCCGCAAGGGCGCGGAGGAGATATACCCGGCCCCGGCGTTCATGGAGATGTGCGTCGACGCCGGCGCCGTCTTCACGCTTTCGTCAGATGCCCACGAACCGGCGCAGATCGGTTTCAGGTACGTCGACGCCCTTGAGTTCCTGAACCGGCACGGCGTGAACGAACTGGCCGTCTTCGAGAACCGCGAACGGCACCTCGAGCCGCTCGGGTCGCTCAAGTCACCGCAACCGGAAGGCGCCCGATGAGTATCCCGAAAGCAACTGAACGCGGAAACCCCCGCCCGTGAACGTTTCTGCGCCAGATATTGGGGGAGGCTTGCTCCAGTGAGCATCTCCGTGGGCATCGGCTACGACAGCCACCGGTTCGAGGCGGGACGGCCCCTGATCATCGGCGGGGTGGAGATCCCGCATGAGTTCGGCCTGGCCGGCCACTCCGATGCGGACGTCCTAACCCACGCGGTGATCGACGCCGTCCTCGGTGCCGCCGGTTTGGGGGACATCGGGGGGCTCTTCCCCGACACCGACCCCACCTGGGAGAACGCCGATTCGATCGGCCTGCTCCGCACGGTCGTCGGGATGCTGCGGGGCCCTATCCTCAACGTCGACGCGACCGTGATCTGCGAGCAGCCCAAGCTGGGTCCTTACCGGGAGCAGATCGCCCACCTGCTGGGCGACGTCACCTCCGCCCGGGTCGGCGTCAAGGCGACTACCAACGAAGGCATGGGGTGGATCGGCCGCGGCGAAGGGATCGCCTGCATGGCCGTGGCCACGGTCGACCTGGCCTGACGCTCCG
>JBEBXB010000222.1:0-3931 GCA_040391885.1 Conexibacter woesei
AGCACCCGCTCGATCGCCCGGCCCGCGGTGCCGTCCTCCAGCCCGAAGCCGAACTTGGAGTCGAGCTGGCCCGTCTGGATGAAGGAGTGGGTCGACGGCTTGATTCCCGGGGTCACCCGGACGAGCACGTCCTGCGGCCCGTCGAGGACCCGCTCGCACCGTTCGATCTCGTCGAAGGAGTCGACGATCAGGTGGCCGACGCCGGACTCGGCGGCCAGCCGGAGCTCGGCGTCGGTCTTGTTGTTGCCGTGCATGTAGATCCGGGCCGGGTCGTAGCCGGCGGCCAGAGCCATGGTCAGCTCGCCTCCCGAGGCGACGTCGACGGAGAGACCCTCTTCCGCGAACAGCCGGTACACGGCGGTCACCGGCAGGGCCTTCGATGCGAACAGCACCTCGAACTCGCCTTCATGGGAAGCGAAGGCATCCTGATAGGCGCGAGCCCGGGCCTTCATCTCCGCCACGGAGAGTAGATAGGCCGGGGTACCGAACTCGCGAGCCAGATCGACGACGTCGCACCCCCCGATTTCGAGGTGGCCGCGATCATTGGTGACTGTTCCGACTGGGTAAACCATCGCGGGCATTCTTACGACTTCCGAGTACCGGTACGGTGTGGGCCGTGGCCGGCTCCGGAAGACGCCCGATCAACGCACCTCCAGGGAGTCCCCAGGCGGCGGGAATACCGTGGCTGGGGCTCGGCATCCTGCTGGTCCTACTGCTGATCCTCGGTGCGTTCGTGGCCCACTTCTTCTTCGATGTCGGCGCCGACGACGGAGACGGTTCGAGCCAACTCGGGCAAGTGAGCGCCAGCGAGCTGACCGAGTCCGCTCGGGAGGCGCGCACCGGCGGTCGTTCGGGCGGAGCCCTCGGCTTCCCCGCCGCCGCCACCCGCAACACGACACGGATCAGCGGCACCGACCCGGTCGATCTCTCGATCGCCGCCGCTTTCGCCGCCTACCCCACGTCCGGTCCCGGCGCGCCGCCCGCCGCGGTCACGATCGCCGACTCGAAGGACTGGCAGGCCGGAGTCGCCGCCGCGACGCTCGCGGCCAAGCCGGTCGGCGCCCCGATCCTCCTCGCTCCGTCCGGCAACCTCTCCGACAGCGGCAGCGACGCCCTCGCCCAGCTCAACCCGATCGGCTCTCCGACCACGGGCGAGAACAAGGTCTTCACCGTCGGCCGGGTCGCCCCGCCCAACGGTTTCACGCCAAAGCGGGTCACCGGTTCGGATCCGGCGACGCTCGCGGTGAACCTGGCCAAGCTCAAGGCTCAGTTGAACGGCGGCCCCCCGAAGGCATTCGTCGTGCTCAGTGACAGTGCCCCCGAATATTCCGGGCCGGCCGCGGCCTGGCTCGCTCGCTCGGGCGACGTGGTTCTCTACACCGGGACCGACGAGGTTCCGAAGGCGACCCTCGACTTCCTCAAGCAGAAGGCCAACGCCGAGGTGCCCGTGTTCGTGCTCGGGCCTCCCGATGTGGTCTCCGCGAGCGTCGTCAAGCGACTCGGCAAGGCCGCCAAGTCAGTCGAAAGAGTCGAAGGCAAGGATCCGGTCAGTGCCGCCGTCGAGCTGGTCAAGTTCTACTCGGGAGAGTTCGGGTGGAACCTCAACACCCCGGGCCACGGATACGCGCTCGCCCGCTCCGACCGGCCCATGGACGCCGTCGCCGCGAGCGCGCTCTCAACCGGTGGCACCTGGCCCGCTCTCCTGCTCACCGACTCGGCCAGCGAGCTGCCTGGCGTCGTCCATGAGTATCTGCTGGATGTCAAGCCGGGCTACGAGACCGACCCGACCCTCGCCCTGTACAACCATGTGTGGATAATCGGAGACGAATCCCTGATCGACGTCAACCAGCAGGCGCGGGTCGATGACGCCGCCGAGCTGGCAGTAGTGGAAACGTCGACCGCGCCCTGACCGGCGAAACTGAACCCTCGACAGGCGGAGCGAATGAGCGAAACAGAACACATTGGAGTCCTTGACTCGGGTGAAGTCATCACCCCGGAGGCGATCCGCGAGCTGACCGCTGCCGTCACGCCTCATTTCTCGCTTCAGGTACGTAACCGGGTCGGCCGGCTGATCGCCGCGCTGCCCGTGGACGACCCGGCCCGGATCGAGGGCGAGCGCCAGATCCGTCGCCTGGAGCAACTCGCCCAGCATTCCGGGCAACCAGCCGAAACTCACTGATGCTCAGCCGGGGCCGATGAAACAGGTCGCGCCCGGGGTGTTCCGGCTGGGGCAGTTCCCCCGGCCGATGGTCAACGTCTATCTCGCCGGCGACGTCCTCATTGACGCCGGAACGACCTGGGACCGATTCCGTATCCCCCGTCAGGTCAGACATCGCCCTCTGTCGATGCTGGCGCTCACCCACGTCCACCCGGATCATCAGGGCATGGCCCGGGAGATCTGCCGGTCCCGCGACATCCCGCTCGCCTGCCACGCGGATGACGTCGATGCGATGGAGGGCCGGGTGCCGATCTCCGGCGAGCAGTTGACCAACCCCTTGCTCAAGCGGGTCCAGTCCTCATGGGAAGGTCCTCCTCACCCGGTCTCCCGGGTGCTCGAGGAGGGCGACGAGGTCGGTGGCTTCACCGCCCACCACACTCCCGGTCATGCCCGAGGCCATGTCGTCTACTTCCGGGAAACCGACGGGGTGGCGATCTGCGGCGACGTGATCCGCAACCTCAACTACGCGACCGGCCTCACCCAACTGGGAGAGCCTCCGGCGATGTTCACCTACGACCCCGCCGAGAATCGCCGTTCGATCCGCAAGCTGGCCGCGCTGGAGCCCACCATCCTCCTGCCCGGTCACGGCCCCGCCGTCACCGACATGCCGGCCTTCCATCGGTGGGTCGAGTCGCTTCCTTCCGACTGACCGGCGCCGGCCCCTCAGGTAGCGCGCTTTTTACCCCTTATACGGGCAAAAGTAGCGCTACCTCGGACGTTCGGATCCGATCCGACGGTCCGTAGTCCGCCAGGGCCTCGTTAATTGCGGGGGCCGAAGACCTCGATGATCTTCTGGTTGTACTCGGAGATCTGTTCCAGCGGGATGAAGTAGGTGGGCGCGCCGGGGAAGATCGCGTCGCCGAGGGCGGCGACCTCCTCCACCTTGGCCCGCACCTGATCTGGGGTCCCCACGGCGCAGTAGGTCTCGACCATCTCGTCCGGGATGGCGGCCGCCACCCCGTCGATGTCCCCGCGGCGGAAGGCGGCCGCGGCGTCCGCGGCGTTCTGCCCGAAGCCGTGGAGCTCGTACAGCGGCATGTAGGTCTTGACGGTCGAATAGAAGGCGACGGTGCGGCGGGCGGCGTCCAGCCCTCGCTGGTAGTCGTCGTCGATCGCCACGCAGATGCTGGGCAGGTAGGTGAAGGACGAACGCTCGCGGCCGGAGCGGCTCAGGCCCTCCTCGAAGGCGGGGACTATCTCCTGCTCGATCCACCTGGCCGAGCAGAGCGGGTGACCGATCAGGCCGTCGGCGACGTCACCGGCCATGCGGGACATTCCCTTCTGGACCGCAGCGGTGTAGATCGGGATCTCGGCCCGGACCGGCGGTGTCCCCCGGAACCAACCCTTGATGTCGAGGTCGTGGTACTCCCCCTTGAATCTGGCGGGCCGCACCTCGGCCGCGGCGGCGATGATCTCCCGCACCGCCTGGATCGTCTCCCGGAGATGGGTCGCGGGACGACCGTACTCGGCGTTGTGCCAGGTCTCGTTGAGCCGCTTGACGCCCGGCCCGAGGCCCAGCCGGAACCGGCCGCCGGAGATCTCGTCGATGTCCATCGCGCTCATCGCCATCGTCATCGGACTGCGGACGAACCCCCAGGCGATCCCGGTGCCGACCTCGATCGATTCCGTCTGGGTCGACAGGTAGGTGGTCTGGGTGAAGGCATTGCGGAAGAGCTCGATCGCCCAGACGGCTTCGAACCCCGCCGCCTCGGC
>JBEBXB010000223.1:0-3866 GCA_040391885.1 Conexibacter woesei
CGCGGACGATGATCTCGTCGGCTCCTTCGACTACGCGGTTCCGCATCAGGACGCGGCCATCGACGACCGTGTCCCGGACGGCGGATCCGGTGATGGAGTAGACGAAGTTCGAGATCGGTTCGCCTAGCGCCAGCTCGGGGGCGGCGGGGTCGAGCAGCAGGAAGTCGGCGGGGGAGCCGGGGGCGAGCGGCGGCTCGGTCGTCGCCGTGGCATCGCGACCGTCGCCGCCGATCAGGGCCGAGCGCCTCCCCGTTGCGATCGCCCAGGCATCCGCCACGGGGATCGCCTCCGCGCTCGCGGCGGTGTGGCGCTGGATCAGGGCGAAAGCCTTCAGATCCGACAGGAGATCGAGCGAGTTGTTCGAACCGGCCCCGTCGGTGCCGAGACCGATTGCAACCCCGGCCCGGTTGGCCTCGGGGTAGGGGAACGCGCCGCCCACCGCGAGCTTCATGTTGGCGACCGGGTTCGTGACCACGGTCGCTCCTCGCTCCGCGATCAGCTCCAGCTCGTCGCGATCGAGGAAGACGCCATGGGCGAGCACCGTCCGTGGGCCGAGGAGCCCCAAGCTGTCGAGATATGAGGCGGGCCGGACCCCGTACTTGTCGAGGCAGTCATCGACCTCCGGCTGGGTCTCGGAAAGATGGATGTGGATCGGCAGGTCCCGCTCGGCCGCCAGGCCGGCCGCGAACTCCAGGCCCGCGGTGTCGACCGTGTAAATCGAATGAGGTGCGACCGCGGCGCCTATCCTCGGGCCGAAACCGGCCAGAGCATCGAGATGTGAGATCAGGTTGCGGTCGTTCTCGGCTCGTTCCCGGTCGGAGCGAGGCGTGATCATCGGCGGGCCGACGACCGCCCGGATGCCGGCGTCGGTGACCGCCCGGGCCACGCCCTCCGGCTCCCAGTACATGTCCCAGAAGGAAGTCGTGCCGCTGCGGATCATCTCCAGGCAGGCGAGCCGAGTTCCCCAATAGACATCCTCCTCGTCGAGCTTCGACTCCACCGGCCAGATCGCCTCCTGGAGCCAGCGCATCAGAGGGAGATCGTCGCCGTGGCCACGGAACAGGGTCATCGCCGCGTGAGTGTGCGCGTTGATCAGGGGCGGGCAGAGCCAGGCGCCGCCGGCGTCGATGTCAGACTCCCCCGCGAACTCGGCGTGGACCTCCGGTCCGATCGCCTCGATCACGCCGGCGGTTGCCTTCAGCCCGACCGTCTCACCGTCCAACCGGGCTCCGGTGACGACCAGGTCCCCCTTCTCGCTCAATTCCGCCCCCTCAAGCCGTTGACAGCTTCCTGCGAATGTGATTCTGCCGGAGAAACTCGAGTGAGCCGAAGAACGGCGCGACGCAGCCCAGCAGCACGATCGCGACCGCCAGCCGCAGGTTGATCACCCGGTAATGAACGGCGAAGGTGCTGACGATCGCCATGCCGATCCAGATCAGGCCGTGAGACAGGCCGAGGATGAACGTGTAGGGCTGAGGGCCGTCCAGCAGGAACGCGCAGACGAGCAGAGCCACATACACGGTCGAATGGAAGAGGCTGACGACCTCCATCCGGCCGAAGGTCACTACCTCCCGGAAACTCTTGCCGAAACCCCGGTCAGGGGGTCCGGCCTGTGGCGGGTTCGACCGGGCCGCGGGTTCGGGTGTCGTGGGCACGGGTGGCACTCGACCGCAAGCCTTTCACGCCGAAGCGGCCTCGCGCCACCTCAGCGGCGGCGAGGGTGGCGGCAGTGAGGGATACGGCGGCCACGTTCTCGGCCCCGGCGATCAAGGCGCCCGAGAGGACCATCGCGGCGGCGGCCTTCGGGGCACGATCCGATGTGACGACTCTCGTCACTGTTTTCTCTGTCCTGTTCATGGCACCAAAATAGGCCGGTGACAGTGCCCAGAGGTTGAAATCCTGTGAAGCCGGGCAACCCGGTGCTTCAGGCGCCGCCGGCCGCTTTCGAAAGCCGATCCAGGGCCATCCGGAACTCCCGGATCTGGTCCGGGTCCAGTCCGGCCGCGACGGCGGCATCGAAATCCAGCTGCCAATGACCCACACGGCGTGCCGTATCCAGCTCTTCCGCGTCCAGGCCGGCAGCCAGGGCCTCCAGATGGGCTTCGACCCCGGCCTGGCGATCCGCCAGCCAGACCAGCCGCGCCCCGGGGCCATCGGCGACGACCCGGGCTCGATGCTCGGCCTTCCGGGCATCCCGATCCTCGATCGTCGGGTCGTGGCTGAGGACATCGACCAGAACCCGGACCTCGAGCCCAAACGACTCCTCGATCTCGGGTGGGGAGACATCGGCCTTCTCGACCACGTCATGCAGGTACGCGGCCGCCACCTCGACCTCGTCGCCACCTGCATCCGCGGTCAACCGCGCCACCCGGGCAGGGTGATCGATGAACATCCCCCGCCCGTACTTGCCCGACTGGCCGCGATGGGCCCGTTCCGCGAATGCGAAGGCCTTCCCCGGGAGGTGAAGAGGCGAGGCGTCGGCCTTCCGGTCCGGGTGATCGCGATCCAGGAAACGGCGGGCCCCGGACGCGAGCTCCGGCTGCCCGAGGAGCCGGTTGAAGCATTCGGCCTCGACCGCCAGGCCCTCCTCGAGAGGCCGGCCGAGGCCACGGATCGTCGCCTCGAGATCAGTACGCAGAGCCGGCTGCGGCAGGGCGGCTATCTCGGCCGCCAGGGCCAAGGCCCGTTCCCGGCAGGTTCCGCTCGGCACCACCTCCGTCACCAGCCCGATCCGCTCCGCCTCGGCTGAGCCGATCACCCGGCCGGTGATGATCAGGTCCAACGCCGGGCTCAAGCCGATCAGGCGAGGCAGCCGCTGGGTTCCGCCATCGCCCAGACCCACATTCCAGCGGCGGCAGGTGACCCCGAACGAGGCGTGCTGATCGGCGATCCGGAGATGAGCGAAACAGGCCCATTCCAACCCGCCGGCATAGGCGGCGCCATTCACCGCGGCGATGATCGGCTTGTGGATGTCCGTCCAGCGGGTCGGGCCGATGTTGCCTTCGGCGGGGATCGGAGCGGAATCCGGATCCGCGGGGTCGAAGAGCGGTTCGGTGGCCGGTTCGCCGGTGAACATAGCCGCGACCGCACCCAGGTCGGCCCCGGCGCAGAAAGCCTCGCTGCCGGCCCCGGTCAGGACCAGGACCTTGGCCTCGTCGTCATCCCGAAAGTCGGCCAGGGCCGTGAACAGGCCCCGCGACTCCGACGGCCCGATCGCGTTCATCCGCGCGGCGCGATCTATCGTCAGCAGACGGACCCCGGGTGTGACCGCCTCGTAGCGGATCGTCTCCGGAAGACCGTCTGGGGGCAAGGTCAATCCCCCGGAACCCCGAGTCCGGGGGTGGTCCCAGGTTCGGTGGTGCCGGCCGGTGGGATCGTGGTGTCATCCGGCAGGGTGGTGCCCGTGCCGGGCAAGGTGCCATCCGTCGGCGGGATCGTGCTGTCGGTGCCCGGGGTGATGCCGGTCGTCCCGCCGGTGGCGGCCTCGAGCGCGGTGATCCGGGACTCGAGCGCGTCGATCCGATCGCCGTCCGAGTTCTTCGTGATCGATATGTACAGCGCGGCGGCACCCACGCCCACCGCGAGGCAGGTCAGGACCAGGGCGATGATCGAACGCTTCCGCAGCGACTGATCGAGCTCGTTCAGCCAGCCGCGCTGGCCATCGAGCCGAGTCGCGATATCCACCGGTTGACGTTGCTGGGACGCGGGCGGCCGGCCCGGAATCGCGCCATGCCCCGACTGGACTTGGGTCACCCGGGGATCCTGAGGCCACGATCCACCCTGGGGTTGACCGGGGCCCGGCTGCGGCTGGCCGGGTCGGGGCTGACTGTCACCGGGTCGGGGCGGGGTCGTCATTCGGAGGAATC
>JBEBXB010000224.1:0-3863 GCA_040391885.1 Conexibacter woesei
TCTTCCGGGCCGCGCCCGGGATCTGGCTCATGTGGTACGAGCGGGCCATCCACCATGCCGGGAAGCCACGGAAGGTCCGATCGCCGACCTTGCCCACCGCCTTGTACCGGCCGAGGTTGACGAAAGCCGCCCCGCCCTGGTACTCGAAGGTTCGCGGGGAGCCGATCCCGATTGCCGCCGCGACGTTGTGAGCGACGACAGGCGCCTGGCGCACCGCGTGCTGGGCGGTCGGAGGGCAGAAGCCACCGGTCGGATCGGGGACGGCGGCGGCATCGCCGAGAGCCCAGACACCGTCCTGGCCCTGAACCCGCAGCGAAGAGTCGACCACCACACGGCCCCGTTCGTCGAGCGGCACCGAGAGGTTCCGGAGCCCGGGATTCGGGGTGACCCCCGCTGTCCAGACCACGGTCCGCGTCGGGAACGTCTCGCCGGTCGAGATCGTGGCCGTGGTGGCTGTCACTTCTTCGAGGGTGGTCGAAAGCTTCATGTCGATGCCCCTCCCCCGCAGTTCGCGCACGGCGTAGTCGGCGAGCTCCCGATCGATCTCGGGCAGAACCTGTTCCGCCGCCTCGACCAGGACCCATCTCATCCCGTGGAGGCGGGCCCGCGGGTAGTGCTGCATCGCGTCGGCGGCGAAGTCCTGGAGCTCGGCCAGCGCTTCGAGGCCGGCATAGCCGCCCCCGACGAAGACGTAGGTGAGCAGCTCGTCACGGAAAGCCGAATCCTCGGTGGCGTTGGCCATCTCGAGGGTCTCGATCACGTGGTTGCGAAGGTAGATCGCGTCGGCCAGGCTCTTGAAGCCGACGGCGTGCTCGTTCAGGCCGGGAACCGGCAGGAAGCGGGAGACCGATCCGGGCGCCAGCACGAAGTGGTCGTACCCGATCGTGCTCGACTCGCCGTTGTGGCTCGTGATCTCGACCGTCTTGGCCTCGGGGTCGTGGCCGTCCACCACGCCGAGCCGCAGGTTCGTCCGGCGGAGGATGTCGCGCAGTGGCGTGACCACGTGGCGCGGTTCCAGGGTGCCGGCCGCTGCCTCCGGCAGAAACGGCGTGTAGAGCAGAAAGTTGACGTCGTTGACCAGGATCAGTCGGGCCGATTGACGCGGCAGGAGCTTCTCCAGCTCCCGAGCGACAGATGCTCCCGCGAAGCCACCACCAGCTATGACGATATTCCAGGCCATGGGCGCGAGTATAGGGACGCCGGATGCGAACTCCCGGCATACCCCGTCGTTCATGGGCGAGCGGCGGCCCCGACGTTTAGAGTCAGGGCAATGATCACCCGTCTCGCTCTCCGTTTCGTCTTCGTATCCGGCGTCGCCCTTCTCGCCTTCGCCGGTTCGGCCGCGGCTGCGACGATCTCGGGACAGGTGAAGGAACGACCCGCGATCGCCGCCGCGACTTCGGGCCCCGGGACGGCGGTCGCCCACTCGACTTCCGGCGACGCCGCGTCCACCTGGACGCCCGCCGACCTTCGCAACGCCCGCCCGGCCGACGTCGCCGCTCCTCCGCTCACCCAGACCGGAATGCCCGAGTTCTCGCTGCCGGCCCCGACAGCCCGGACAAGCGACACCGAGATCGTCGATCCGTCGAAGGCGCCCTACCGACTCCACGGAAAGGTCTTCTTCCGTGTCGGCGCCGATACGTTCACCTGCTCCGCGACCGTGGTGGACTCCAAGAACCGCAACGTGATCTTCACGGCCGGGCACTGCGTCTTCGACTCCGGGACCAAGACCTGGGTGCAGGACCTCGTTTTCATCCCGGGATACAGGGATGGCCAGGCCCCGTTCGGGATCTACAAGGGTGGTGAGATGGTCACCACCAATGGCTGGATCAAGTTCGCCGACTTCCGCTACGACGTCGCAACCGTCGCGCTCGCGGGCAAGGTCCAGAACAAGGTCGGCGCCCGCAAGGTCCATTTCGCCGCCGACCCGCGGAAGCGCAATTTCACGATCTTCGGCTACCCCTCCATGCCGGAGGCCCTGTACGACGGGGAGCGTCTGATCCGATGCGATTCGGGCTTCGCCGGATTCGACACGACCAACTCCGAGCCCCAGATGGTCGGCGCGTCGCCCTGCGACATGATGCAGGGGTCGAGCGGCGGCGGCTGGATCATCAACGGCAACTATCTCGCTTCCGTCGTCAGCTACGGATACTGCGACTCGATTCCGAATCTGTGCGGCGTCATCCTCGGACCGCAGCTGCTTTCCGGGGCAATATCCGTCTACGGATTCGAGAAGATCGGCGGGTCCGCCAAGCCCACCGTGAGAGTGATGAAGGCCCCGCCCCGCAAGGTCCGCAAGCGCAAGGTCGTCTTCCGCCTAAAGGGCAACGGGAGCACGCCGATGCACTTCAAGGTGCGTCTCGACCGGCAGGGCTGGGTCACGACGACCGCCAAGGTGACGGTCAGGAAGCTGAGCCTGGGCAAGCACACGCTGAGGATCCGGTCCGAAGACCAGACCGGTCACCTCAGCCCGAAGACCATCAAGCGTGTCTTCAAGGTCCTGCCCAAGAAGAAGCCGAAGAAGAAGCGCTGAACGGCGCCTCAGAGCCCGAGGTGCTGGCGCAATAGCCGGCTGACCTCGCCCCCGTCCGCGCGTCCCTTGGTGGCCTTCATCACGGCGCCCACCAGGGCACCGATGGCCTTCTCGTTACCGCTCTTGACCTGCTCGGCCGGCTTGGGGTTGTCGGCGATGGCCTGAACGACGATCGCTTCCAGCTCACCTGAGTCGGAGATCTGCTCCAGCCCCTCGGCCTCGACCACGGCGCCGGGCTCGGCTCCGTCGGAGACCATCTTCTCGAGGACTGTCTTGCCCGATCCGTGGGAGATCCGCTTGGTCGCGACCATGCCGATCAGATCGGCCAGCGAGGCCGGGGTGACCTTCGTCTCTCCCAGCGCCTGATCGCCCTGCTTACGCAGTTCGGCCGCGAACTCACCGGTCACCCAGTTGGCCGCGACCCGCGCTTCGATCGCATCGTCATGGGCGAGGACGCCCTCGAAGAACTCAGCCTGCTCCGTCTCGAAGGAAAGCAGCAACGCGGCGGAATCTTGGACGCCCAGCGCCTCGTACCGGGCGGCACGCGCGGCCGGAAGTTCGGGCAGCGAAGCCTTCGCCGCGTCGATCATCTCCTGGCTCGGCGCCAGCGGAACCAGATCGGGCTCCGGCAGGTAGCGGTAGTCGTGCGCTTCTTCCTTCGAGCGCAGCGAGTGAAGCTCGCCGGTCGACGGATCGAAGTGAAGCGTCTCCTGGACCACCGCACCGCCGGAGGAAACGATTTCCTTCTGGCGGGCGATCTCCGCCTCGATCCCGCGCTCGATGAAGCGGAAGGAGTTCATGTTCTTCAGTTCGGTCTTGGTACCGAGAACATCGGAACCGACCGGGCGCACGGAGATATTGGCGTCACAACGCAGCGAGCCCTCCTCCATGTTGACGTCGGAGACCCCGAGCTGCTTGACGGTGGCCCGCAGCAACTGACCCCATTCACGTACCTGGGCGGCGGAGCGAAGATCGGGCTCGGTGACGATCTCCACCAGCGGGGTGCCACCCCGGTTGAAGTCCACCAGCGAGGCGTCCGAGCCTTTGATCCGGCCGGCGCCACCCGTGTGGATGGTCTTGGCGGCATCTTCCTCCAGGTGGGCGTGGTGAATCCGAACCTCTCCCAACCGGCCGTTGATCGCATAGGGAATAGCCGCCTGGGTGATCTGGTAGGCCTTGGGATTGTCCGGATAGAAGTAGTTCTTCCGATCAAAGGTGGAAACCGGAGACAGTTCGCAATCGAGTGCCGCGCCGATCTTCAGCGCGTATTCCACCGCGGTCCGGTTCGGTACCGGCAGCACCCCGGGGTGGGCCAGGCAGATCGGACAGG
>JBEBXB010000225.1:0-3857 GCA_040391885.1 Conexibacter woesei
GGATCCCGGCGAGCGGGGCGATCGTGGCGGTGGCGACGATGTTGATCGTCGCGGTCCGGACCCCTCCCATGATCGTCGGGATCGCCAGCGGCAGCTCCACTTTTCTGATCATCTCCCGCTCGGTCATCCCCATGCCGCGGGCGGCCTCGACCGAGGCGCGATCCACCTGGCGGATGCCGACGTAGGTGTTCGTCAGGATCGGCGGGATCCCGAGGATGGCCAGCGCGACGACGAGGTTGAAAAGCCCGACCCCGACCGCCGCGGCCATCAGGGCGATCAGGGCCAACTCGGGGATCGCCCGGCCGGCATTGCCCGCCGAGACGGCGACGAACTCGCCGCGTCCGTAATGGCCAAGCAGGAGACCCACGGGCAGGGCCAGGAGCAGCGAGACACCGAGGGCCAACAGAGTCACCTCGAGCTGCCGTCCGGCGAGGTCGATGACCTGGTCGAGCCCACCTACGGTGACGCCGCCCGTCTTCGCCTCGTGGCCGTTGAAGATGAAGTTGATCGCGTCGCCGATCACGAGAGCGCCGCCCTCTGCCAGGGGGAGAGCAACCGGCCGCCGAGCAGCAACAGCCCGTCGAAGAGGATCGCCATCAGCACGGCGATCGATCCCGCGACGATGATCCCCGTCTTGAACGTGATGTTGGAACCGACCACGATCTCGGTCCCCAGGCCGCCACCGTTGGCGAAGACGGCCAAGGTTGCGAGCGCGACCGTGGAGACTGTGGCGATCCGCAGTCCCGCGATGATCTCCGGCAGCGCCAGCGGCAGCTCGACCTGCCACAGCATCTGGTTCGGGGTGAGCCCGATCCCGCGGGCGGCTTCGGTCACCCCGTCCGGCACGTTCCGTAACCCGGTCGTGATGTTCCGAAAGATGATCTGCAAGTTGAAGGCGGTCAGCGCGATGATCGCGGTGACCGCGCCCCGCCCGGTGATCGGCAGCAGCAGGAAGAAGAACGCGATCGACGGGATCGTGTAGAGGACCCCGGTCCCAGCGAGGAACGGCGAGGCGAGCCAGCGATTCCGGTGGGCGAGGACCGCCATCGCGAATGCGATCAGGAAGCCGGCCGCAACGGCGCTCCCGACCAGGACGAGGTGCTGCAGGGTGGGGTCGACGTAACGGTCCCAGTTGTCCGCCACCCATCCCGGGCAGAAAAGCTTGTTCTCGGCGATGCAGCCGCCACCGGAACGGTCGCGGAAGAAATCGGATGAGACTTCCGCGACCGGCAGGAAGCCCGCCGGCACCGAAGCGATGGCGGTGGCCCGGTCAGGCAAGGGGCCTGTCCGCGGCGCCGTGTTCGGGCTCCGCCGCTTCGTCGGAGGCGAGGAAGTCGGAGATGATCTCCACCGACAGCACCCCGGTGAGCCCGCCGCGCCGGTCGACGACCGGCGCGTAGTGGGAGTTTCCCTGGAGCAGCGCGGCCAGTCCGTCACGAAGGACCAGGTCCGCGTCGAGAATCGGGTCGGCGACCGAATCCGGACGTTCCGGCACCCGTTCGGCGGCGAGGTCTCGATCAGAGAGCCAGCCCAGCGGCCGGTTGTCCCGATCGGTGAGGATCGCGTGCGGGACCTCCGCCGAGAAAAGGGCCTGCTTCACCGGACCGGTCGGATCGCCGGCCATCGCCACCGGGGCTGTCCAGAGATCGATGTCCCGGACCCGCATCAAAGCCAGCCGCTTCAACGCCCGATCGGCCCCGACGAAATCCTCGACGAAGTCGTCGGCCGGTTCCATGAGGAGCTCGGTCGGGGTCGCGTACTGAGCGAGATGGCCCCCCTTCTTCAGGACCGCCACCCGGTCGCCCATCTTGATCGCCTCGTCGACGTCGTGGGTCACGAAGAGGATGGTCTTGCCCAGCTCGGCCTGGAGCCGCAGGAACTCGTTCTGGAGGCGGGTCCGGTTGATCGGATCGATGGCGCCGAAAGGTTCGTCCATCAGCATCACCGGCGGGTCGACCGCCAACGCCCGCGCGACCCCGACCCTTTGCTGCTGACCGCCGGAGAGCTGGGCCGGATACCGGGCCGCCATCTCAGGATCCAGGCCGATCAGGCCGATCAGCTCCCGCACCCGTTCGGCGATCCGATCCTTGGGCCAGTCGAGCAGCCTCGGCACCGTGGCGATGTTGTCGGCGATGGTCCGGTGGGGGAAGAGCCCGATCTGCTGGATCACGTACCCGATCTCCCGCCGCAGCTTGGCGGGATCGCCACCCGTGACCGAGCGGCCCCCGATTGTTATCTCCCCCGAGCTGATCTCGACGGTGCGATTCACCATGCGGAGCGCGGTCGTCTTGCCGCAGCCCGAGGGGCCGACCAGAACGCAGATCTCCCCGGCCGGGACCTCCAGGCTGAGGTCGGACACCGCGTCGGTCTCGGCACCGGGGTACCGCTTGGTCACGTTTTCGAAACGCACGGCCGACGCTGAAGCGATCGGATTCCGATCTTCCTCGCGGGCGGCGGGGGTGGTTCCCGGCTCGGGGGACATCTGTTGATCCTAATCCGGCGGTCGGCGCCTTTGGCAAGGTCCGTTGCAGAAAAGGTCGATCGGTCTTCCGAATGTGAGCACGTCCTTACACTTCCCTGGAGTGCACAAGCTGAATCCCCTCATTTCCGGGCCCGCCAGGGCTCGTGCTGTCTTTGCGCTGTTGTCGCTCGCTTCCCTGCTCGCGGTATGCCTGGCCTTCGGCGACATGCCGGGCACGGCCCACGCCTCGGTCGAATCGAAGCTGGACAAGACTCGCGGCAAGATCGAGAAGGCGAACCAGAAGCGGGGGGTGCTGACCGACGAGATCAAGGGCCTGAACTCGAAGATCGACGGTTACGAGACCCAGGTTTCCGCCCTGCGCGCCGAGGAACGTCAGGTGGAGCTGAAGCTGGCCGCCAAGCAGGCGGAGCTCGATGACGCCGAAGCCGAAGTCAAAGCCGCCTACAAGGAGCTGAAGATCCTGGCCGCCCGTCTCGACCGGTCCCTCAAGGTGCTCAGCGATCGTCTCGTGGCGATCTACCAGGGCGGTCCTTCCGACATGTCCGAGCTGGTCCTCACCTCACGCAGCTACGGCGATCTGATCCAACGGTCCACCTACCTCGAGCAGATCCAGAGCCGTGACGAGAACATCGTCGGCCGGGTCCGGGACCTGCGTGACACGCAGAAGGCGACCGTGATGCGGTTGAAGAAGGCGAAGGACACGATCGAGTCCGCCCGGGACGAGATCGCCGACGAGGAGAAGAACCTCGAGACCGCCCGTGCCGCGGTCGAAAGCCAGCAGAACCAGCTTGTCTCGGCTCGTTCCGAACGCCGCTCCGCCCTGAGCCAGATCGACAGCCACGTCGACCATCTCGAGGACATCGAGGCCGACCTCCAGACGAAGATCCAGGAACAGATCAACGCCGCTTCCGGGGTCAGCGTCCTGCCCGCCGGCCCGATGAGCTCGCCCAGCGCGGCGGGGCTGATCTGGCCGCTCAGCGGTACCCTCACCTCCGGTTTCGGTGGTCGCAGCTCACCGGGCGGGGTCGGTTCGACCAACCACGAGGGCATCGACATCGCCGTTCCCGAGGGCACCCCGATCCGGGCGTCCAAGGGCGGCACCGTGATCATGGCCTCGTACAACGGCGGCTACGGCAACTACACCTGCATCGACCACGGCAGCGGTCTTTCCACCTGCTACGCCCATCAGTCCGGATTCGCGGCCTCCGCCGGCCAGCGCGTCAGCCAGGGCCAGGTGATCGGCTACTCCGGCAACACCGGCGCCTCCACCGGCCCCCACCTCCACTTCGAAGTGCGCATCAACGGGGTCGCTCAAGATCCCATGGGCTACCTCTAGGGGGCCGCCCGCTGGAGCGGGGTGGATTGCTGCATTCTT
>JBEBXB010000226.1:0-3826 GCA_040391885.1 Conexibacter woesei
CAGCATGGGAGCGTCGCGGGTTCAGCCCCCAACTCCGGAGGATTTCTTGAAGCGCAGCCTGCTCGTCGTCTCAGTCCTGCTGTCTTTCCTGGTGCTCGGCGCCGGGGCGGGGCCAGCAACCGCCGCCAAGGTGAAGGTGAACCTGACCAAGGTCGGTCAGAAAGCCTTGGCCAACAAGAAGATCCTCAAGGTGAAGGTCCGTTCCGCGCGCAAGGGCAAGATCAAGGTCCGCGCCTTTTCGGCCACCTTCGACAAGCGCGACAAGTTCTCGGCCCTGACCAAGGTCGCCCGTCCGAAGTTCAAGCGGAAGGGCCAGCTCAGAGTCGTCAAGCTGCGGCTCACCGCGGCCGGGGTGAAAGCGGTGAAGAGCTGTGAGGACAGGGACATCCGGGCTCAGGCCGGAGGAAGGCGGAGCGCCGTCAAGGCGATGATCCGCCAGACGGCCGCCTGCGCCCCGAAGGCGATCGACTTGAGCCGCTCCAGCCGCTGCGACTTCATCGCCGCACCGGCGCCGAGCGTTTGCATGACTCCCTTCCCGAGCAACTGGTACACGAGGGCCGACCCGTCGACCCCGACCGGTCGCCGGATCAACTTCCGCACCGACGCGATGCCGGTGAACGACAAGGGGATCCCGATCGATGCCGCTCCCTACGCCGACAGCGACGGATTCAGCCAGGGTCAGACCCTGCTCGTCCAGGTGCCCGGCCTCGACAATCCCGCGGCCCTGGCTAAGACCAATCCGCCCAACCTGACCAACCCAGAGCGATACAGCGCTCCCAACACGCCGATCGTCGTGATCAACACGTCCACCGGCAAGCGCCACCCGATCTGGGTCGAGCTCGACTCCACGACATCACTGCCGCAGTTCACGTCGTTGATGATCCACCCGCTGGTCAACTTCGACCCGGCCACCAGGTACGTGGTGGCGATGCGCGGCCTGAAGAACGCGGCGGGCAAGGTGCTGACCGCCCCGATGGGCTTCCGGTACTACCGAGACAACCTGCCCACGGTGCCAGCCGGCAAGGCCGCCATCAATCAGCGCCGGACCCACTTCAAGGACATCTTCAAGAAACTCCGCAACCAAGGGGGGATCAAGCGATCCAACCTGTACCTGGCCTGGGACTTCACCACGGCCAGCGACGAGAACAACTCGGCCCGGGCCCTTTCGATGAGGGACCAGGCATTCGCGACCCTGGGTGACGAGAACCTGGCTGACCGTACGATCCAGGGTTCGGCGCCTGCGTTCACCGTTGCCTCGGTCGACGACAACGTCAACGCTCAGGTGGCTCGTAGGATCAAGGGAACCTTCGAGGTGCCGTGTTACCTCAAGAACGATTCCGGCCTTCAGGCGTGTGCCCCCGGCGCCACCATGAACATCGGCAGTGACGGGATGCCGGCGCGGAACGGCACCTGGACCGCCAACTTCGAGTGCATCGTCCCGCGTTCGATCGTCAATCGGCCCGCCTCGCCGGGCCCGGACGACCCATCGGCCGACCGTCTCGGAAGGGCCCTGGTCTATGGCCACGGCCTGATGGGATCGATCGCCGGCGAGATCAACGCCACCGGTCAGCGCATGCTGGGAGCACGTGGGTTCGTCGTCTGCGGCACCGACGAGATCGGCATGTCGACCCCGGACATCCAGCCGGTGATCGAGGCGCTGACGGACCTTTCCCGATTCCCCAGGGTGGCCGACAGGCTCCAGCAGGGACTTCTCAACGAAATGTTCCTCGCCCGGCTGATGATCCATCCCGACGGGCTCGTCTCCAAGGCGGCTTTCCGGTTCGATCCGGAAGCCACCGATCCGGCGGAAGTCCCCGGAGCGCCTGACGATACGGTCCCCGGAGGTTCGACCCTCGAGCCGGTCTTGCAGACCGGCAACTCGGTGCGGTCCTTCTACCGCGGCAACAGCCAGGGAGGGATCATGGGCGGCGCCCTGACCGCGCTCGCGCCCGATTTCGACCAGGCCTCGCTCGGAGTCACCGCGATGAACTACTCGGTCCTGCTCACCCGTTCGACCGCCTGGAGCACATACGGCGCCTTCTTCAATCCCGCGTACCCGGATGAGCTCGCCCGGCCGTTGGCGCTCGGGCTCGCCCAGATGCTTTGGGACCGCGGCGAACCGAATGGCTACGCGCACCGGATGACCACCAATCCGCTCCCCGGCACGCCTCCGCACAACGTTCTGATGGATGTCGCCTTCGGTGACCATCTGGTCACCAACTGGCAGGCCAACGTCCAGGCGCGGACGATCGGCGCCAAGGCTGTCAGCCCGTTCGTCAGCCCCGGTCGTTGGGGCTCGGTGAAGGCAGAGTGGGGGATCGACCCGATTCCCTCATACCCGTACGCTGGCTCCGCCATCTCGTACTGGGACAGCGGCCCGGAGCGGCCCGGAGGGAACCCGGGTGAAGTGATCGGGACCAATGCGCCGCCGATCGGGAATACCGCACCGACTTCCGGCGAGGATCCGCACGAACATCCGCGGATCTCGGAACTCGCGGTCGGAATGTTCGACGAGTTCCTGCGGGACGGCGGCCAGGTCACCAATCCGTGCGCCCCTGGCCCCTGCTTCGCGGGCGGGTACACCGGCCCCTGAACGGTTCGCCACATATCTGAATGCGAGGCTGGCTGCGGTCCCTGAGCAGGGCCCGAGGGCGGGCAGGGATCGCGCCGGGCGCTCAGGTAGCATCCACGCATTCAGGAAGGAGGCACCACGGGTGGGGAGAAACACCGGGTAGCTCAGATTGACGTCTGCCAATCAAGCAAATCCAAGCCGCACGAACAGCGGCAGAAGCTCGACCGTGCTCAGAGTGGTCACTCTGGGCGTACTTGTCTGTGCGATCGTTTTTGTCGCCTCCTTGGTCTTCAATTCCAACGGCGGTTACAAGTACACATTCGACTTTCAGAACGCGGCGGGCATCGTCTCCGGGAACCTGGTGATGGTCGGTGGCCATCCCGTCGGCACCGTCAACTCGGTCAAGCTCAGCGATAACAACCGAGCCAGGATGGAAGTGGAGCTCGACGAACCGATCCACGAGGGAACGACGGCGCTCATCCGCCGCAGCTCGCTTTCGTCAGTCCACAACCACTACGTGGCGATGACCCCGGGCGCGGACAACAAGCCGGAGCTCGAAGAAGGCACGGTCCTCGGCGAGGGGGACACCGTCACCGCGGTCGAGCTCGACCAGATCTTCGACATGTTCGACCCCAAGACCCGCAAGGGCTGGTCGGACTGGATTCAGGGCATCGCCCATATATATAGAGGCGAAGGCGGCCCGGGGGCCAACCAGACCTTCAAGTACTCCGGCGCATCCTTCAGCGCGACCCAGCGCCTCATGGCCGAGCTGAGCGATCAGGACACCCACCTGGACAAGTTCGTCAAGAACACATCCGGCTTCGTGACCAACCTTGCCGAGGTCGCCCCCGAGCTGACCGAGCTCGTCTCCAACGCGAACACCGCCCTCGGCGCGATCGCACAGGAGAACGAGTCTCTTTCCGAAGCGCTCCAGGAACTTCCCCCGACTCTGCGTCAGGCGAACACGACCTTCGTCAACCTGCGAGCCGCGCTCGACGACGTCGAACCGCTCTACCGGGCACAGGGCAGGGCCGCGGACGCGGGCCTCGCGAACTTCCTGAAGAATGACCTTCGCCCGGTGCTGAAGCGCGCCCGTCCGGTCTTCGCGGACCTGGCTGACGCCAACTATCAGCCCGGCCCGAACAATGACATCTCCGACCTCCTGAGCTCGATGATCCCGCTGCACAACGTTGCTCAGCCGGCGGTCAACGCGGCTGTGCGCGGCATGGACGCCTCCCAGGAAGAGGTCTCGGA
>JBEBXB010000227.1:0-3816 GCA_040391885.1 Conexibacter woesei
GGTCGAAGTCGGCGGGAATGCGACACGGAACCGTGTCAAATAGGGTTTCCGCATGAACGTGCGGAATGTCACCCGAAAGCTCAGTAATTCGTTCTTCGAGCTGAAGGTCTTGCGGGAGTCCGGGCTGGTCGGCGGGCTTCGTCCCGACAAGGCGGTGAGGGTTCTCAGCACCCTCTCGAAGGGCGGGGTGACCCCGGCATCGGCCATCCGGATCGCCAGGATCAAGCGGCCGGACAAGGACTTCATCGTCGATGAGATCGGTTCGCTGACCTTCGCCGAGGTCGATCGCCGGACCAATGCCCTGGCTCGGGCCTTCGCCGACCACGGAGTCGGGGTGGGGGACGCGATCGGGATCATGTGCCGAAACCACCGCGGATTCGTCGAGACGAACCTCGCTGCCTCAAAGCTCGGGGCGACCGTCCTCTTCCTCAACACGATGTTCTCCGGCCCGCAACTCGCCGAAGTGGTCGAGCGGGAAGGCCCGAAGCTTCTGGTCAGCGATCAGGAGTTCGAGGGCCTGCTCGCCGGCGTTCCCGAGGACGTGATCCGGATCTGCGGGTTCACCGAGCCCGGATCGGACCGAAGCGGCTCCCCGACCCTCGAGGACCTGATCGCCGGGGAAGTTGACGGTGATCTGCCGCTGCCGGACAAGGCCTCCCGCTACATCATCCTCACCTCCGGCACCACCGGCACCCCGAAGGGCGCCCAACGGTCGAGCCCGAAGAGCCTGTCCACGATCGTCGGGCTCCTCGACCTGATCCCGCACCGTTCCGAGGAGACGATGGTGATGGCGGCGCCGCTCTTCCACTCCTGGGGCTTCATCAACTCGGTGATCGGCCTTTCGCTCGGCGCCCGGCTGGTGATGGACCGCCGCTTCGACCCGGCACGCACGATGGAGCTCGTCGACCGATACGACGCCGAGGTTCTCGTCGCGGTGCCGGTCATGCTGCAGCGCATCCTCGAGCTCGACCCCGAGGTCAGCCGTGATTTCACCGCCTCGAACCTGCAGATAGTCACCCTTTCCGGCTCGGCGCTGCCGGGCGGCCTCGCCACCGAATGGATGGACAGGTATGGGGACAACGTCTACAACCTCTACGGGTCGACGGAAGTCTCTTTCGCCACCATCGCCGGGCCGGACGACCTCCGGGCCGATCCCGCGACCGCGGGCCGGATCCCTCGCGGCACCTCGATCCGGTTGATCGGCGAAGACGGCGAAGACGTCGGTCCCGGCGGGTCCGGTCGCATCTTCGTCCGCAACGGCATGACCTTCGAGGGCTACACCGGGGGCGGCGACAAGGAGAAGCTGGATGGCTACGTGGCCAGCGGCGACATCGGTCATTTCGATGCCGAGAACAGGCTTCACATCGACGGCCGTGACGACGAGATGATCGTCTCCGGCGGCGAGAACATCTTTCCGGCGGAGGTCGAGGATCTGATCGCCAGCCACGTCGAAGTCGTCGAGGTCGCGGTGATCGGAGTCGCCGACCAGCGATTCGGCCAGTCTCTCTGCGCCTACGTCGTGCTGCGCCGTGAAGGCGCGATCGACGAGGACGAGGTCAAGGCGTTCGTCAAAGCCAACCTCGCTTCCTACAAGGCGCCCCGGGACGTGATCTTCGCTCCCGAGTTGCCGCGAAACGCGACCGGCAAGATCCTGAAGCGAAAGCTGGTCGCGGGCGAGCCGGCGTGACGCCGGTGTCGCGCTGGCTGAGATTCCGGCGGTTTGAGAGCGAATCCGCCCTGCTAGTAGTAGGTTTGATCTGACGATGAGCGATTCAACCCCAGCTCCGTCGGAGGAGAAGGCGGCCGAGAAGAGCACGGAGGGCAACGGCCTTCCCGCCGAGCTGCGCCAGGTCGGCGAAGCTTCGAACCGCCTCAACTCCCGGATCGAGACTTTCGCCAAAGAGCTGAACGCCAGCGAGACCAAGGCACGCGAAGCCGAGATCGCCGCCCGCGAGTCCGAGCTCAAGACGCTGGAGACAGCGCGCGAAGCCGTAGAAAGAGCAAGGGCAGCCGAACGTGCCGCAGCGGCCGCGAAGGCCGAAGCCGCGAAGGCCGATCAACGGGTCGAGGCGGCCAAGGCCCAGGCGACCCGCGACGTGGCCGAGGCCCGCGAGGAGATCAAGGCCAAGGCGCGGGAGACCCTGCGCAAGCTGAGCGGCGAAGCCCGCGAGAAGATCGAGCAGTCGAAGGACGCCCGGGTGAAGGCCGAGGCGGAAGCGAAGGAGCTCCGCCAGAAGGACGCCGACCAGCGCGAAGCGCAGGCCCGGGTCGAGGCCGAGCTGAAGCGGGTCGAAGGGTCACTCAAGGAGGAGCGCGCCAGCCGGGACGAGGTTCTCGCCAAGGTTGCCGCCGAAGGCGAGGAGCGTCTCGCCGCCCGTACCCGTCATCTCGAAGAGACCGCCGAGCGGTTGGCCAAAGAGGCACGCCAGGCCGCCGAACGAGAGGCACGCGGTCGGATCGAGGCTTACGAGGAAAAGGCGAAGAAGGCCCAGGACCGGGCTGCCCAGGCCGAGGCTCACGCCAACGAGTTCGAGCAGCTGGCCCGCCAGCGGATCGCCGAGATCGAGGCGGAGATCGACCGGCGGGTGATGGAGGGGACCGAGCAGGTGCGCCGCGAGGCCACCGAGCGGGTCGACGCCCTGATCGAGCGCTTCGGCCACGAGGCCGAGGACAAGGCCCGTCAGCGTGCCGAGGACCGCCTCCACGACGAGGACGAACGGATCCGCCGAGAGGCTGAGCGCAGGGCCGAGCTGGCCCGCCAGTCGGCCGAGGACGAGATCCAGGCCGCGGCCGATCGGGCCCGTCAGGAAGCCCTGGCCGCCGCATCCAGCACCGCGCCCGAATGGGAGCGGGAAGAGCCCGCCCGTGATTCCGGCGAGGGCGAAGGTCCGGCACCGCGCCGCCGTCGTGGCGGCCCCGGTTCCGGCGGCTACCGCACCTTCTGACCAGGTCACATGGGGGCTGGGATGCGCACGGTCAAGATCAGGGACACGATGAGCGGCGAGCTCCGCGAGCTCGACCCCGGCAGCGAGGTGGGGATCTACGCCTGCGGCCCCACCGTCTACAGCCGGATCCACATCGGCAACGCGCGCCCGTTCGTCGTCTTCTCCCTGCTGTCCCGTTTCCTGCGGAGCGAGGGCTACTCGCCCCGTCTGGCGATCAACGTCACCGACATCAACGACAAGATCTACACGGCCGCAACCGCCCGTGGCATCGGCTCCTCCGAGCTGGCCGAGGAGATGACCCGAGCCTACTTCGAGGACACCTCCCGGCTCGGGCTCGGACGTCCCGACGCGGAGCCCCTTGCCACGACCACGATCGGCCCGATCGTCGAACTGATCAAGGACCTGGTCGATTCCGGCCATGCCTACGAATCCGGGGGTGACGTCTACTTCGCCGTCCGTAGCTTCGACGGCTACGGCAAGCTCTCGCACCGTCCCACCGAGGACATGGAGCAGGGCGAAGGCGACGATGCCGGCTCGCTCAAGAGGGATCCGCTCGATTTCGCCCTCTGGAAGACCCACAAGGAGGGCGAGGACACGAGCTGGGATTCGCCCTGGGGACCGGGACGACCCGGCTGGCACATCGAGTGCTCCGCCATGGCCGAGGCCGAGTTGGGCGAGCTGCCGTTCGCAATTCACGGCGGCGGCTCCGACCTCGTCTTCCCACACCACGAAAACGAGATCGCCCAGTCCGAGGCCGCTCGCGGCCGTCCACTCGCGCGGATCTGGATGCACAACGGGATGCTGGAGACGGACTCCTCGAAGATGTCGAAGTCCGAGGGCAACATCTTCCAGCTCTCCGAGGCACTCGACC
>JBEBXB010000228.1:0-3811 GCA_040391885.1 Conexibacter woesei
GGTCCTTCGCGAATTCAGTTCGTGTTCGGGTCCGTCGGGGCCTCGGCGGTCCGTTCGGGCAGGAGGTTGACCGAGGCCGCCAGCCCGACCGCGGCGACCGTGAACCCGTAGCCGGCATAGCCGGCGATGAAGGTGCCGATCGCGGCCAGAGTGCAAATGGCGACGACGACGATCCAGGAAGCTCGCCCGAGGGACATGGCCGGTATGTTGCTACAACGTGGCGGCCGAGCGCATCCATACCGAGACTCCGGGTGCCGGATCCCAGGCTGATTCGGCGCTACGCGTGCTTGAGAACCTGGCCGAGCTGGAGCCCGAGCTGCGCGGCGCGGCGATCTTCAGCGGCACCGGCCCGGACCGTCGTCTACTTGCCGTCACCGTGGACGACGACCGGTGGGCCGAGGCGGCCGTCGAGCTGGCCGACGCGGTTATCGGGGCGGCCGTCGAGGAGTTCGATTCCGCCCACGTCGCGCTCGACGCGGGGGAGGCCTTCGTCGTTTCCGAAGCCGGACTGACCCTGGTCGCGACCACCGGACGGTTCGTGCTCGCGTCGCTGACCGGTTTCGACATGCGGATGTGCCTGCGCGACCTGGCGGGATCACACGGCCCGGCAAGAGAGGATTCCTGATGCTGAAGCCACATCGTGTCCTGATCGACAAGTTCAACTCGTATACGGACGAGGCCGCCGCCTTCATGCGCCGTCGCCGCCACCAACGTCGTGAATACGTCCGCATCCGCCATCGCAGCGGCTCGGGGCTCGACCTGCCGCCCGACGGCGTCGAGGCCGCAAAGGTGACCGCTGCCGCACGGCGGCTGCTCGACCTCCGCTGAGGTCCACCGCCCCAGCGCCCGGGGTGGTCCACCCGGCCATTCTCTCGCGGCACCCTCCAGACCGTGGTCCGACTGCGACCGCCGGAAGTGGTAGAAACGGCGTCCGAATGCGGTGTTACGGTACCGCCATTCCCTAATTCCTGAGGAGGATTACTGACGTGACCAAAGCTGAGTTTCTTGAGAAGGTAGCCGGCGACGAGCGGATTGGCAGCAAGAAGGCCGCCGCTGACGCTGTTGATTCTGTCCTTGACGCGATCACAGACACCCTTACGGGTGGCGGTGAAGTCAACTTCACCGGTTTCGGCAAGTTCCACGTCGCCGAGCGTTCCGCTCGCCAGGGCGTCAACCCGCGCACCGGTGAACGGATCACCATCGCTGGTGGCAAGGTTCCGCGCTTCTCCGCCGGTTCCGCGCTGAAGAAGCAGGTCAAGGGCTGAGCCTCTTCGCCGATCGAGCTGCGGCGCTCGTAACCGAGCGCCGCAGCCAGATCTGTCTCGGCCTGGATCCCGATCCGGCCGCGATCGGCAGTGAGCTGCCGTCCGTCGGGAACGATCCCGACGGAAGCCCGGCCGTTCGCGCGGCGGCGGCCGTTTCGGCCCACTGCCGCCGCGTGATCGGTTTGGCCGGACCGTCCTGTGTCGCGGTCAAGCCTCAACTCGCGTGCTTCGAACGTCTCGGCTGGCCTGGATGGCAAGCCCTTGAAGAAGTCTGCGAAGCGGCTCGTGAAGCCGGTCTGCTCGTGATCGCGGACGGCAAGCGCGGTGACGTACCCGTCTCCGCCCGGGCATACGGCCAGGCGATGGTGGGCAGTACCGAGTCCCCGTTCGGCCTGGTCCCAGGCCTGGGAGCCGATGCGTTCACCGCCAACCCGTTGCTCGGCGTCGACTCCCTGGAGCCGATGATCGCCGCAGCCGAGGCAGCCGGGTCCGGCGTGTTCTCGCTGGTCCGGACCAGCAACCCGGGGGCCGCCGACGTCGAGGATCTGACGACGCCGGATGGGCCCGTGCATGAGCACTTGGCGAGGATCGTGGACCGGTTCGGCGACAGGCTGGTCGGTCCGGAGTCGGGGCTTTCGGGTTCCGGAGCGGTGGTCGGGGCGACCCGTCCGGAACACATCGCGAGGCTTCGAGACCTGATGCCGAGAGCGATGTTCCTGATTCCCGGCGTCGGAGCCCAGGGTGGACGCCCGGAGGATCTCGGCGTCGCCTTCTCGCCGGGACGTTCGGGCGCCTTGATCGCCGCGTCGCGTTCGATCGTCGGCGCGGACGATCCGGCGGCCGCGGCCGAGGAGTTGCGCCGAGAGGTCTGGAAGGTTTCGGGCGGTAAGCCTCTATAAGCTTGCCGCCCAATCGGCCCGCGACCGGGTTTGGTTGCGACCGGAGCAGATCTGATGTCAACTCGGAACAGCCTCATAGCCCGCCTGCTCGCCGTCCTTGCGCTCGGAGCAGCCGTCGTGGCGCTGGTCGTCGCTCTCGGGTCTGCGACCGGTGAGGGCGACGGCAACGGCAACACTCCGAAGAAGACCGCAAGCTCCAAGCAGCAGAACAAGAAGAACCGCAACAAGCGGAAGACTTACGAGGTCAAGGAAGGCGACAGTCTGAGCATGATTGCCGACCGGACCGGAGTTCCCGTGGAAGAGATCGAGGCACTCAACCCAGATCTCGACCCGCAGGCGCTGACCATCGGTCAGAAGCTCAAGTTGCGTTGAGCCTCCGCGTCAAAGGCGGTTTCCTCACACTTCTGACCCTCGCCTTGGTCCTGGTTTGCGTCGTGCTGTCGCCGGGCCCAGCCCGGGGTGCGGCGCCGGAACTGAACGCCAAGTCATGGGTCATGATCGACTTCCGTTCGGGCGAGACCCTTGCCTCCCACCGGCCGAACGCGCGACTGCCGATGGCCAGCACCACGAAGCTCATGACCGCATGGCTTGCGATGCGCAAGCTCCCCTGGGGTCGCAAGGTTCGGGCAGTCGACTATCGCGGCGACCCGGCCGAATCCCTCATGGGGCTGGAACCGGGTCAATTGATCTCGGTCCGAGACCTCCTCTACGGCCTGATGATGGTCAGCGGCAACGACGCCGCGGAGACCCTGGCGGTCGCCGCCTCCGGCTCGGTGAAGCGATTCGTCGCCGAGATGAACGGGGCCGCGAAGAAGATGGGCCTGGAGAACACCCACTACGAGAACCCGATCGGGTTGGACGGCCCCCGCCAGTTCACGTCGGCGGCCGATCTCGCCACCCTGGGACGCACCCTGATGCGCATCCCCCGGTTCAGGCCGATCGCCGGCGCCCGGGTCGCCCGCCTGAGGAGCTACTCCCCGCCCCGGGTGATCGAGACCACGGACTCGTTCCTCAAGTCGTTCGGCTGGGCTCGCGGCATCAAGACCGGCCACACTTCGAAGGCGCGTTACGTGCTCGCGTCGGACGGTCGGCGCAAGGCGGCCGAGCTGATCGGCGCGGTGATCGGCGCCCCGACCGAACTGGCGAGAAACGTGGAGTCCGCACGGCTGCTCGACTACGGTTTCTCGCTGTACGACAAGGAAGTTCCGATCCGGCCCGGAAGGCCGGTCACCCAGGTTCCGATCCGTTACGAGGACGGCACGCTGGGCCTGATCTCCAAACGCCGGGTCCGGATCGGCGTCAGGGCGGAGCAGGAGCTCGATGTCGCGATCGACGCACCGGAACGGGTGGAAGGGCCGATCGGCAAGGGGGAGCGGCTGGGGCGGGCCACCGTGACGCTCGACGGCGAGCGGATCGCGACCGTGCCTCTGCTGGCCGCGCATGCCGTCGAAGCCCCGACGGTCTTCGATCGTCTGCTCGAAGAGCCGCTTCTTCCGATCGCGGCCCTCCTGGTCGCCATGTCCGGCATACTGGCGGTAGTCGTGTTCACCCGGAGGAGACACACGGCTCGGGCCAAACAGAGACTTCAGAGGGCCGTCAGGAAGCGTCCATGATCATTTCTGTGACACTCAACGCCGCGATCGACCG
>JBEBXB010000229.1:0-3770 GCA_040391885.1 Conexibacter woesei
CGCGACCTCGCCAGCGAACACCTGCGGCTGGACCAGGTGATCAAGGTGATGCATCTCGCCCGGATCGCGGAGAAGGGGAACCTGCCGCCAGGAGAGGCGGCCCGGCGTCTGCGTGAGGTCGAGAAGTCCAAGCAACGGCGATCGATCCTGCCGGAGGTGGTCGGAACGGTGATCATGACCTTCGGCATGGCGTTGATGTTCCGTCCCGACGACGCCAGCATCCCGCTCTACCTCGGCCTCGGGATCCTGGTCGGCCTGATGCTCGCGTTTGCCCGCAAGCTGCCGGGCCTTTCGGCGGTCATGCCGGTGATCGTTGCCTTCGTCGCTTCGGTGGTGGCGTTCAGCGTGACCGGCGACCGGTACGACTCAACCCCGGTGGAGGCCCTGATCCCGGCCTTGACCGTTCTTCTGCCGGGAGCGCTCCTGACCATGTCTGCGGTGGATCTGGCCTCCGGCGAGGTCGTGAGCGGGTCCAGCCGCTTTCTCGAAGGGATGCTGCAACTGGCGCTGCTCGCCTTCGGGATCTTCGCGGCCGCGAGCCTGATGGGGGTGCAGCCGTCGACCGGAGATGCGCATGGCGATGGCTTCACCGCCTGGGCTCCCTGGATCGGTGTGCCGATATTCGCCATCGGGATCGCCCTGCGCGAGTCGGCGCCGCGGGCGATGGTGCCGTGGCTGTTGCTCGTGCTCTTCGTCGCCCACGCGGCTCAGCTCGGCGGTGACGCCATGTTCGGCCCGATCCTTTCCGGCTTCACCGCGACCCTCGTGGTCGTGCCGCTGGTCCAGTACCTCGAGCGGTTCGACTCGGCCCCGCCGGCCTTCGCCCTCTTCCTGCCCGCCTTCCTGATGCTGGTTCCCGGGTCGCTCGGGCTGCTCGGGGTCAGCGAGCTGGCCAGCGTAGAACCGACCAACGGGGGCATCGGCGGGATCGTGAGCGCCCTGTCGGCGATCCTTTCGATCGCCCTGGGGCTGCTCGTCGGCACCAAGGTGATGCAAGTGGTGCGCCCGGCGCGAAACGCGAGCCGGCGCCTGCAGCAGTCGCTCCGGCTTCCCGCCGGACGCCCCTGAACGGTCGCGGACCCGAACGGTGGGGCCTGAACCGTGGGTCGAGACCAGATGGGTTGCTTCAGGAGGCGCGCGTCAGTCCTCCGGAGGCAGGCCACGCCTTTTCCGGCCGCGTTCGCGGAGTTCGCGGGCGAAGCTGACATCTTCGGCGGTCGCGCCCTTCTTGTCGGCGCCGGGCGTCTCCAGGGTGGCCGCGAGCTTGTCGAATCGGGGTTCGGAGAGGAAGAGGGCCATCGATTCCTCTCCGATCTCGCCCTTTCCGAGGTCTTCGTGCCGGTCCCGCTTCGCCCCGAACTCCACCTTCGAGTCGTTTATGTGGAGTGCCCTCAACCGGTCGAGTCCGACCTCCCGGTCGACTTCGTCGAGCACGCCGTCGATCCCTTCGATCGTCCGGACGTCGTAACCGGAAGCGAAGAGGTGGCAGGAGTCCAGGCAGAGGCCCACCCGCTCCGAGCCACCGGCTGACTCGACCAGGCCCGCGATCTCGCCGAAGGTATGGCCAAGGATGCCCTTGTGGCCGGCCATCTGCTCGATCAGCACCGGGCAGGACGCGGAGTCGGCCACGGCCTCGCCGATCACCTCGCCGGCTCGCTGGATCGCAGGCACCAGCTCGTCCTGCTTGCGGGCGCCGGGGTGGAGCACGACGCCGGTCGCGCCGATCGCGTCGCCGATCCGCAGGGCGTGGGTGAGCGAGGCCAGCGACTTCTGGCGCAGCTCCGGTTCGGGGGTCGCGCAGTTGATCAGATAGACGGCGTGGATGATCACGGCATCGACGGGGGAGTCGTCCATCGCCTCGTTGAAGGCGGCGAAGTCCTCATCGGTATATGCGGTCGGCTTCCAGGCGCGGGGGCTCTGGTTGAAGATCTGGATCGATTCGCAACCGAGGTCGGCCCCGCGAGGCACGGCCTTCACCAACCCTCCGGCTGTGGAAACATGGGCACCGATGAGCATCAGTAACAACGACCTCCGAGTCCGATTCGCGCCTTCTCCGACCGGTGCCTTGCACATCGGCGGAGCCAGAACGGCACTGTACAACTGGCTGGCGGCCCGGCATGCGGGCGGAGCGTTCATCCTCCGGATCGAGGACACCGACCTCGAGCGTTCGACCACCGAAAACGTCGCCCAGATCCTCGACGCCTTGCGATGGCTCGGACTGGACTGGGACGAAGGTCCGATCTCCCAGGTCGGGCGGGCGGAGAATCACGCCGTCGCGCTCGAGAAGCTGCTCGAATCCGGCGCGGCCTACCGGGATTCGGCCACCGCCGATGACGTCAAGGCCTGGAAGGCCGAGCATGGCAACGACCGCGGTTACCGGGGCAGTCCGAGCACCGACGGCACGGGCGCCGTGCGTCTGCGGGTGCCCGACGAGGGTGACACGGTGGTCGAAGATCTGATCCGGGGAGAGATCCGGTTTCCCAATCGCAGCTATGACGATTTCGTGATTGCCCGGGGGGACGGTTCGGTGCTCTACAACTTTGCCGTGGCGGTCGACGACGCCGAGATGGACATCACGGAAGTCATCCGCGGCGACGACCATCTTTCCAACACTCCGAAGCAGCTGATGGTGCTCGAGGCGCTGGGACATCCGGCGCCGCGATACGCGCACGTGCCGCTGCTCCACGGACCGGATGGCAAAAAACTCTCGAAGCGTCACGGGGCTGCTTCGGTCCAGGAACTGCGTGCCGCCGGGTACCTGCCAGAAGCCGTCCGGAACTACGTCGCCCTGCTGGGCTGGGGCCCGGGAGACGACGAGAACCTGCTCTCGACAGAGGAGCTCGTGAAGAGGTTCCGTCCGGAGGACGTCGGGACTTCGTCCGCGGTCTTCGACGAGCAGAAGCTCCGCTGGATGAACGGCCGCTATATGCGGGAGATGGACCTCGACCGGTACGTCGCCGTGGTCGCCGGGCATCTCGCGTCGGACCCTCTGGCGAGGACGGCTTCCGGTGAGGTAATCGCTGCCGACGACGAAAGGCTTCGCGCCGTCTGCGAGATAGCCCAGGAGAAGGCCCAGACCGTGAACGAGGTCTGGCCTCTGATCCGGTTCGTCTTCAACGAGCCGATCGAGGACGAGAAGGCGTGGCGCAAGGTGATGAAGGGCCGGGCGGGGGAGGCGCTGGCCGCGGCGCGGAAAGCGATCGCCGGCATCGATGCCGACGGCTTCACGGTCGAAGCCGTGGAGGCCGCCCTCACGCCGCTGCCGGAGCAGCTCGAAATCGGCGCCGGCAAGGTGTACCAGCCGATTCGGGTCGCGATCACCGGAACCAACATCTCTCCGGGAATCTTCGAGTCGGTCTCCGTCCTCGGCCGGGAACAGACCCTTGCCCGGATCGATACCGCCCTGGCCCGCCTCGCGGCGGCCGAACCCACCGCCTAGCCCGGGGGGAATAAACGCATCCGGGTCGCTTCGCTCGCCTTCGGCTCGCTGTGCCACCGGGGAGATAACGGCATCCGGGTCGCTTCGCTCGCCTTCGGCTCGCTGTGCCACCCGGATGGTGTCCTCCTGCTACGGCCCCACGACGAATAAGTCCACCGCCTTCGGGCATAAATGCATCCGGGTCGCTTCGCTCGCCTTCGGCTCGCTGTGCCACCCGGATGGTGTCCTCCTGCTACGGCCCCACGACGAATAAGTCCACCGCCTTCGGGCATAAATGCATCCGGGTCGCTTCGCTCGCCTTCGGCTCGCTGTGCCACCCGGATGGTGTCCT
>JBEBXB010000230.1:0-3758 GCA_040391885.1 Conexibacter woesei
CGCCAACGCATCGAACGCCACCCTGAATGGGGGCTCGATGTAAACGCCGAAGTCGACTTCGGAAGTGATTCCTCGATCGAGGTCGGCGACCTGGCCGAGGCACTCCAGGGCTCTGGTGTGAACCGGGTGATGATCGTCGGTGGCGGCGAAGGGCTTGCCGAACGCACTCGTCTGGCCCACGAAATGATCGAGCGCGACCTGATGGTCGACATCGTTTCCGGAGGGCCGGAGACGCTCTACTCGAACGCCGCTCTCCACAATCTGGAAGGACTGCCCGTCCTCAGCGTCCGGCCCACGCGGATGCGCCCCGTCGACGTGCGGATGAAGCGGGCATTCGACGTTCTTGCATCGAGCATCGGCTTGGTCCTGGCGGCGCCGATCCTGGCTTGGGCCGCGATTCGGATCAAGCGCGATTCGCCCGGCCCGGTCTTCTTTCGCCAGATTCGATGCGGCCACAATGGCGAAGAGTTCGAGCTCCTGAAACTGCGAACCATGGTCGACGGCGCAGATTCCATGCGCTCCGAGCTGCGTGAGTCCACCGCCGGGAACGGCAACGACGACGTGCTCTTCAAGCTCAAGGACGATCCCCGGGTGACCGAGTTCGGCCAGAAGCTCCGCAAGTGGTCGATCGACGAACTGCCGCAGCTTTGGAACGTGCTGATCGGCGAGATGAGCATGGTCGGCCCCCGTCCGTTGCCCTTCGACGAAGCCCTCCAGGCGACTGGCTTGTACCGCGCGAGAGTCCGGGCCAAGCCAGGACTTGCCGGTCCATGGCAAGCCAACGGACGCAGCACCATTCCCTTCTCGGAGATGATCAAGCTGGACTACTCCTACGTCGTGGGTTGGTCGATGGCCGAGGACATGAGGCTGCTTCTGCAGACATCGGTTGCCGTGGCTCGACAACGCGGCGCCGTTTGATTCTCGCGGCCGGTTTCGACAGCCCGTAGATTGGGAGCATGTCTCGACGCGACCAGATCAAGCTTGACCCGGAAGAAGTCATCCAGCTGATGGATGAGACCGAGATCGTCACGGTTTCCTCGAACGGACCCCGCGGCTGGCCGCACTCGATGCCGCTCTGGTTCCTGGAGCGGGACGGTGAGATCTGGGTCTGGACCTACGGCAAGTCCCAGAAGGTGATGAACCTGGAACGGGATCCGCGGTCGACCGCCCTGATCGAGGCCGGCGAGAACTACTCGGAGTTGCGGGGAATCATGGTCGAGGCGGAAGCCGAGCTCTACCGCGACGAGGAGACCGTCGGTGCGTTCGCGCGGGACCTGGGCACCAGGTACGCCGCCCGCATCGGCCTGGAGCCCGCCGCCGCGGCCGAGTCATTTGCGCCCCAGGTCGCCAAGCGGGTAGCGATCCGGTTCCGGCCGGTGAGGACCGCCACCTGGGATCACCGCAAGCTTTCCGGAACGTACTGAGCGCATCTCGTTGCGAGAGTTCCGACTGGAGTCCGGCCCGGCCTGCGGGCCTATACCCTCAAGCGCATGACTAGGCTCAAGGGTCTCATCCTGTCGGGTGGGGCCGGCACGAGGCTTCGGCCCATCACCCATACCTCCGCCAAGCAGTTGGTTCCTGTGGCCAACAAACCTGTCCTCTTCTACGGGATCGAGGCGCTGGTGGAAGCCGGCGTGACCGAGATCGGGATCATCATCAGCCCGGACACCGGAGGCGAGATCCGAGAGGCGGTCGCCGACGGATCACGGTTCGGGGCGGAAGTGACCTTCATCGAGCAGGACCGGCCGGCGGGGCTGGCCCACGCGATGCTCACCGCAGAGGACTTCCTTGCCGGGTCTCCCTTTGTCATGTACCTCGGGGACAACCTGCTGCGCGACGGCATCGGCGGGCTGCTGGAGAGCTTCCAGCGGGATAAGCCGGCGGCGAGCATTCTGCTCACCCCGGTCGAGGATCCGACCTCTTATGGGGTGGCCGAACTCGACGGTGACAGCGTGATCCGCCTGGTCGAGAAGCCGAAGGATCCCCCCTCGAACCTCGCCCTGGTCGGGGTCTACCTGTTCTCACCCGAGATCATGGATGCCGCCCGGACGCTGAAGCCGTCGTGGCGCGACGAGCTGGAGATCACCGAGGCGATCCAGGTCCTCATCGACCGGGGTCGTCCCGTCACCTCCGAGGTGGTCGACGGTTGGTGGAAGGACACCGGACAGCTGGAAGACATGCTCTCTGCCAATCGCCTGGTGCTGGAAGAGATCGAGTCCTCGGTCGAAGGCGACATCGGCGACTCGAAGATCGAAGGTCGGGTGATCGTCGAGGCCGGCGCGGTGATGCGGGGTTCGATCGTCCGGGGGCCGGCCGTGATCGGCGCCAATGCGGTGATCGAGGATTCCTACATCGGCCCCTACACCTCGATCGGCGAGGACGTGGTGGTCCGACGGTCCGAGGTCGAGCACTCGATTCTCCTCAGCGGATCCCGGATCGACGATCTCGGCACCCGGATGGAAGCCAGCCTGCTGGGTCGCGACGCCTCCGTGGTGCGGACCGACGGCCTGCCGAAAACCCTGAAGCTCCTCGTCGGCGACCGGTCCCGGATCGAGATCGTCTGATGAAGCTGCTGGTCCTCGGAGCCCGGGGGATGCTGGGAAGCGACCTGCTGCTGGCGGCCGATGGCGCCGGTCATGAGGTCAAGGGTTTCGGGCGGGCCGATCTGGACGTCACAGATTTCGAAGCGCTGCGCCGGAGGTTCGACCGGGAAGCTCCCGATGCCGTGATCAACTGCGCCGCCTGGACCGACGTCGACGGAGCAGAAGATGATCCAGAGGGCGCGATGGCCATCAACGGGGGCGGCGCGGCAAACGCCGCGGCAGCCGCCGCGGAGGTCGGAGCGAAGATCCTCTACGTCTCGACGGACTACGTCTTCGACGGCAAGAAGGGCCGCGACTACGTGGAGAGCGACCCGGTCGCTCCGATCAACGTCTACGGGCAGACCAAGGCCGCCGGTGAGCAGGCGACCGTCGCCGCCAACCGGCGCTCCTGGATCGTGCGCACATCTTGGCTTTTCGGATTGAGCGGACCGAACTTCGTCGACACGATGCTGCGGCTCGGTGCCGATCACGGCCAGGTCTTGGTGGTCCGCGACCAGATCGGATCGCCGACCTGGACGTGGCATCTGGCCCACGGGCTGGTCCGGCTGCTCGATTCCGATGCCTATGGGGTCCATCACATGGCTGCTGGCGGCAGATGCTCCTGGTACGACTTCGCCCGTGAGATATTCACGCAGTCGAAGCTCGACGTCGCCACGCTTTCGGCGACGACCGACATGCTCGGCCGCAAGGCGCCGCGTCCGGCCTGGTCGGCCTTGGGTAGCGAAAGCCGGCATGTGATCGAACTGCCTTCCTGGCAGGAAGGGCTGGCCGGGTACCTGGCTCAGCGCAATCAGACCAAGACAGGTGACGCCACATGAAACTCCTGGTGACCGGCGGTGCCGGATTCATCGGCTCGAACTTCGTCCATCACTGGCTGGCCGCCCGGCCGGAGGACGAGATCGTCGTACTCGACAAGCTGACCTATGCGGGACGCCGAGAGAACCTCGCCGGTCTGCCGGAAGGACGTTGCCGACTCGTGGTCGGCGACATCGGCGACCGGGAGGCCGTGCGCGACGCGATCAGGGGATGCGACGGAGTCATCAACTTCGCCGCCGAGTCCCACGTCGACCGGTCGATCGAGTCGCCGGGCGAATTCATCACCACCGACGTGTTTGGCACCTTTGTCCTGCTGGAAGCGGCCCGGGACGCGGGCAT
>JBEBXB010000231.1:0-3752 GCA_040391885.1 Conexibacter woesei
GGCTTCCAGTTCAGACGCTTGTTCGCGTAATCCGTGGTCCAGATGTAGAACGGTGAAAGCGCGTCGACGATCTTGGGGCTCTCGATCGTGATGTGCTCGGCTACCTCGGCCCAGGCGCGAATACGAACGCGATCGGGCTGGGGGATGCCGCCGTCCTGAAGCAGGGCGCGAGCCGGAGGCTCTTCATCGGGCCAGACACCCTCTTCCAGAGCCCGGTCGAGCTCAGGATGGTGGGAAGCCCGAACCAGATCATTCTGCTGGTGATCGAACGTGGGGTATAGGAAAAATCGGTCGTGCTCGAGCTCGAAGTGCTTGTTCTCTTCGCGGATTCCTCCCTTACGAAGAGTCAGCAACTGCTCGCCTTCGGCTAGGGCTCGCACGGTGACGGCCCATTCCTTGAACGCAATTGGCATAGGTGTACTCAGGTCGGTTGGTAGATGACACGGACAGCCGAACGGGGCCGAGAAGGGCGTGTCAAACCGCCGAGGCACCGTAAGGGCCAACGACCATACAGAACGAATTCATGCAATTCAAGCTTGTGTGACGGCCAGCACACAACGGTATCGGGTCAGGCGCGCGGATGCATCGCGGTCACCTACCGCCTCGACTGCCGGCGAGGGTTATCCGCGATCGAGCAGCAACAACCCGCTCGTATGGCCGGTCGCGACCCACCCCGCGGGCAGGTGGAGGGTCGCCTCGCCGAGGTCGACCGTGGCCGGGCCGGCATGCGATTCGTGGGTGGCGGGGCCCGGAGAGAAGCCGGGCCCCGGAGAGGTCACCCGGCGTCTGACCGTGACCAGTTCGATGTCGGTCTCCGGATCGGCGTAGCCGTAACGCTCACGGTGGAGATCCTCGAATAGACGACGTAGACGGGCCCGGTCGGGGACGCTCCCCGGCGCCGCCTCCGGATCGGTGACCGTCAACTCGAACGACTGTCCCCGGTAACGGATGTCCCACCCGACCTCGTCGGCGTCGCCGGCCAGGTTCCGCAAGGTCCGGTCGTCGAGGTCGCCTTCGTCCAGCATCACCGAACGGACGGTGTCCTGCCGACGGTCCGCCGCGGCGAGGCCGAGCGCGCTGAAGACCCCGCCGGAACGCGGCACCAGGATGCGGTCGATGCCGAGCTCGTCGGCGATGCCGGTGGCGTGGAGCGGCCCCGCGCCTCCGAAGGCGAGCAGGGTGAACCGACGGGGGTCGAGGCCCCTCTGGACCGAGACCACCCGAAGTGCCCGGACCATCTCGGCGTTCGCCACCCGGATGATCCCCTCGGCGCAGCCGCGGGGATCGAGGCCAAGCTCGTCGGCGAGGCCGGCGATCGCCCGCAGGGCCCGGTCGGGGTCGAGGCGGATGCCGCCGGCCAGCGGTGAATCGGGGTCGAGGCGGCCGAGCACAAGGTTGGCGTCGGTCACCGTCGGCCTGGTGCCGCGGCCGTAGCAAGCCGGCCCCGGGTCGGCCCCGGCCGATTCCGGCCCGACCCTGAGCGCCCCGCCGCCGTCGCGCCAGGCGATCGAGCCGCCGCCCGCGCCCACTGTGTCGATGTCCACCATCGGCAGCGCGAGCGGCCGGCCGGCGATCCGTTTCGAACCGATCTCGTGCACGGCCCCGTCCTCGACCACGCAGACATCGCAGGAAGTGCCGCCCATGTCGAAGCAGAGCAGGTCCGGCTCGTCCGCCAAACGGGAGATGAGCATCGCGGCCGCGGCGCCGCCGGCCGGCCCCGAGAGAACGGTGAGGGCGGCGTGGCCGGCGGCGTTCTCGAGATCGGTGAGGCCCCCGCTGGACTGCATGATCATCGGCTCGGGAAGCTCATCCTCCAGGCAACGGACACGGAGACGGTCGAGGTAGGAGCCGAGGAGAGGGGAGAGGGCGGCATCGATCTCGGTGGTCGCGGCTCGCTCGTACTCGCGGAAGGTGCCGACCACCTCGTGCGAAAGGGAGACGTGATGGGCCTCGCCGAAACGGGCCTCGATCGCATCGCCCAATGCCCGTTCGTGCTCTGGGTGACGATAGGAATGGAGCAGGCAGACGGCCACGGAATCGACCTCGAGGCTCGCCACCTCATCGACCACCCTGGCGATCTCGGTCGTCGTCAACTCCTCCAGGACAGCTTCCGGCCCGCACCGTTCGGCGACCCCGATTCGCAGCTCCGGCGGGACGAGCGGCGGGGGATGGGCGTCACGGAGACGGTAGAGCGAGGCGCGGTTCTGCCGGCCGATCTCCACGAGGTCCGTGAACCCGTGGGTCGCGATCAGGGCCGTCCGCGCCCCTTTCGACTCGAGCAGGGCGTTGGTCGCGACGGTCATCCCATGGGCGAAGTGGGTGATCTCGTCGGGCCTCACCCCGGCCTTCTCGAGGACCGTCCGGATCGCGTTGACCACGCCTGTCGACTCGTCGTCCGGGGTGGTCGGCGACTTGCCGGTGAAGATTCGCCCTTCCGTCGCCAGGACCGCGTCGGTGAAGGTGCCGCCGACATCGACTCCGAGGATCGCGTCGGGTGCCGACCCTCCCGTCGTGGGTGGTCCCGGGCTCTCAGGCACGGCCGAAACCGCCTCCTCCGGGGGTCTCGATCCGCAGCCGGTCCCCCGGGCTCAAGGTGCCGGAAGACTTCGGTTCGAGTTCGGTGTCGTCGCTCCCGCGCCGCAACAGGTTGCGGCCCGACGAGCCCGCCCCGCCACCGTCGCCCCCCGGTGGTCGGTGGCGGCGGCGCTCGGTGAGGAGCGCGAACTCCATCGGTTCGGTCGCCTCGATCTCCCGGACGATCCCGTCGCCGCCGGGATGCTCGCCTTCGCCGCCGGAGCCTCTCCTCACGGAGTACTCGACCGCCCGCAACGGAAACTCGATCTCCATCGCTTCGATCGGGGTGTTGAGCGTGTTCGACATCGCCACGTGGACCGCCGACGGGCCGGGTCCGTCGGGGCCGCCCGCTTGGCCGCCGCCGAGTGTTTCGTAGTAGGTGAAGCGATCGCTCCCGAGGGTGAGGTTGTTCATCGTGCCCTGGCCTAGGGCACAGCCGAAGGCGGCCAGGCACAGGTCGGCGACGCGAGAGGATGTCTCGACGTTGCCGGCGACGACGGCGTGGGGCGGACCGGCGTTGAGCAGGGTCCCTTCCGGGACGACCACCTCGACCGGCCTGTACGCCCCGGCGGAGGCGGGGATGTCCGGGTCGGTCAGGACCCGGACCGCGAAGTAGCAGGCGGATTCGGTGACCGCCAGAGGGCAGTTCAGGTTGCCGCCGTCGGGTCCGGAGGAGCCGGTGAAGTCGAACCGGATCGAGTCACCGGCGACGGTGGCTTCCAGGACCAGCCGGATGTCGCCGTCGTGGCCTTCGAGGACGTCCTCGGCCCGGTGGGTGCCGTCCGGCATGGCGTCGATCCGGGAACGGGTCCGCTGCTCGGCGTAGGCGATCACGTCGGCCATGCCACCGGACAGGCCGTCCGGCCCGAGTCGCTCGGCCAGGGCGGCGAGCCGCGTGACCCCGGCCCGGTTCGCCGCGAGCTGGGCCCGGAGATCCGCCCGCCGTTGCTCGGGCTGACGCATCCGTTCGACCACCTCGTCGATCGCCAAGTCGTCGAGGATCCGCGGCGGGATCACCACGCCCTCCTCGGTCAGGGAGCGAGAGTCGGCGGGCATCGATCCGGGGACTCTGCCACCGACGTCGGCATGGTGGGCCCGGTTGGCCGCGAATCCGAGCAGCCGATCGCCCGCGAACACGGGGGTGACGACCGTGATGTCGGGCAGATGGGTCCCGCCCG
>JBEBXB010000232.1:0-3748 GCA_040391885.1 Conexibacter woesei
TTCATCCACGAGAACTACTTCGGGCACCCGTCCCAGATAGCGGTGGTCGTCGATCCGCTGGCAGGGGCAGAGGGACTGTTCGGATGGCGGGGCGAGGCCGTCGAGAAGCTGACGGAAGGGCGGACGCCGGATCAAACGGTGGAGACCGATGAGTGATTCACCGGCTCCCCGGCGCCGCACTCCGCAGCGCCCTTCCACACCGCCACCGGCCGCATCGCGACCTCCCGCACCGCCACCGGCCGCATCGCGCCCTCCCGCACCGCGTCCGGTCAGGCCCCCTGCCCCGGTTCCCACAGTCCTTCACGACCTGACCCGGGCCCCGTCCGCCCCGCCACCCTCACCCCCATCGACTCATCGCGAGATGATCGTTCCGCCCGCCACGCCGGTCGCCTCAGCCACGGACGATCCACGGCGGTTCACGTTCCCCAAAGCACCCGCCGTGCCCAAGGTGAGCGCCAAGGCCATCTTCTCCCTGATCTTCGGGATTCTCGGCGTGATCCCGCCCCTCAACTTCCTGCTCGTGTTCGGGGTGCTGGCCATCGTCTTCGGCCGCAGCGCCCGGAACGCGATCAAGGTCGATACGCGGCTGCGGGGCGGGACCGTCGCCGTCGCCGGCATCTTCCTCGGCTGGACCGGGTTCGCCCTGGGGCTGATGATGACCTTTGCGCTGCTTGTCGCCAGGCAGGCATGGGCCGGTTTCTTCACCGCCCTGTTCGACGCCGTCTTCTGAGAAGCCGGTCGACGCCGGTCGACGCCGGTCGCTCCGTCAGTCCGAGTAGCCGATGGAAGATGCGATCGGCCGCCCGATCCGCTTGGCGTCGGCGACGGTCGGGGCGCTGACGAGGACGGCGAAACCGCCGCCGCCCATATCCACCAGATAGTCGACGCACCGGTCCCAGGCGCAGTCCGGGATCAGGTCGCCGCCGATCCCGGAGGCGAAGACGATCTCCTCGACGCCGCCATCCAGAGTCCGCGACCCGGCCTTCTCCTCGGGCTCGAGGCTCATCCTCGGCGTTTCGTGCGGTGTCGTCCAGATCTGAACGGTCGCGTCGTCACCGATCTGCTCGGTCACGATCAGCTCTCGACTCGACCGCTGGACCCGGACGGCGCCCCATCCGGAGCCGTCGGGCACCCGGGCCGTCCAGCCCGCACGCGGTTGCTCGAACCAAGCGAACGACAGCCGGTCCTCGACGGGAGGGTCGACATACTCTTCGGCCTCCGCATCCGCGTCGGATCCGTCGCCCGGATCGAAGTCCGGGACGGCGCCGTCCGCGGGATCCCCGGCCCGTTCGTCGACCCGGTCGGAACCGGTTGCGGATGTGGGTGACGAGTCGTCGCCGGAGAACAGGACGACCGCGCCACCGATCGCCCCGACGCCGATCAGGCCGGCGATCACGCAGCAGAGGACCACGATCCAGGTCCGCGGCGTCTTCGGTGGCGAGGGTGGCGGCGAGCCCTGGAAGGTGGGGGGAAGCGGAGGGCCGGGAGGCGGGGGGAAATCCTGGCCGGCCTTCCCGGGCGGCGGGGCGTCCAGAGGCGTCCGGCCGATGGGGGGAAGGTCCGGCGGCGGTGACTCTGGCTTCTTCGAACCGTCGTCCACGGGTCCGTTCAATGTTTGCTCGGGGACAGGTACCGGTCGATCATGGCCAGTCCGATCGCCGACAGCACGAAGACCACGTGGATGATGGTCTGCCACATCACTTCTACCTCGGTCAGTTTCGTTTCGGACGTCCCGTACTCGATGAATGTCTTCAGCAGATGGATCGAGGAGATGCCGACGATGGCCATCGCCAGTTTGACTTTGAGCACATTCGCGTTGACGTGTGACAGCCACTCGGGTTGATCCGGATGGTCCGAGACCTGTCTGATCCGGGAGACGAAGGTCTCGTAGCCGCCGATGATCACCATGATCAACAGGTTCGCGATCATCACCACGTCGACCAAGCCGAGGACGACGAGCATCACGTCGTTCTCGTTCAGGTGACCGAAGTCCTTGATCAGGTGGACCAGTTCCTTCCAGAACTTGACCACGTACACACCCTGGGCGAGGATCAGGCCGACGTACAGCGGCGCCTGGATCCAGCGGCTGGCGAAGATCGACCAGCCGATCACGCCCGCTGGGGTGCGCGGCGTCATCGGCCGTGTGTCCACCGTGGAGAGATCCTCGGGGACGGCGGGCTCGGTGGCGGGTTCGGTCGGTGCGGACATGGGCGGGGAATGAAACCAAAACCGCATGGTTGCTGCGTTGCGGCATCCCGTCATCGTGAGGATCCCGGGTGTTCGTCCGCCTTGTCGGGATCACTGAGGCCGGGCTTCGGCCCGGAGTATGGTCGGCCCGGATCGACCGGGCTGGCTCAGGCCGGGGCGGCGGCGCGGGCGAGGGCCGTCATCGGCTCGACCCGGGCGGAAGCGAGGCCACGGACGACGATGACGTCGAGCGCGTCGTAGGCCGCCAGCTTCTCCTGGGCTCCGTCGCGATCCGCCGCGGCGACTCCGACTGTGCCTTCGGGCTCGCCGAGACGGGCGAAGTGGTCCCTGTAGCCCTTGTGGAGGTCCCGGTAGAAAGACTCCTCCTTGGCCAGGCGGGCGGTGGCATCGTCGCCGACCGCGGTTCGCACGTAGCCGAAGACGGGCGGTGCGTCGTGACCCGCCTCGGCGGCCCCGGCTTCGACCTTCTCCCGGGCGCCCGCGGCGAATTCCGGGGTCATCCAGTTGAAGAAGGCGCCGTCGTAGGAGGCCCCGGCCAGGGCGCACATCTTCGGCCCCATCGCCGCCATCACGACCTTCACCCCGGGGAGATGCTCACGGAGCTCGCCGATCTTCTCGGTCATGAAGGTCAGGGGCTTTCTCTCGAAGCCGGCGCCGACGCCGATCCACAGCCGAGCCGGATCCAGCCCGAGCCGCTCGATGTCGGCCGCGATCACTTCAGGGCCCTGACGGTCGAGAGCGATCACCGCGACCCCGAGCTCGATCGAATCCGTGGCCCGGGCGAACTCGGCCAGCGTTTCGAGGCCCTTCGCTCCCGGATGGTCGTTCGCCCATATCGAGGCGTAGCCGGTTTCCTCGCAGGCTTCGGCGAGCGGTCCGCAGACCTCCGCGGGCAGCCCGGCGGCGACCCCGAAGGCCCGCTTCTGCGCGGGACGGCTCACGCCGCTCCTCCGGTCGCCGGACTCTCGCCCGACGGTGGCGTGGCGTCGGACTCGATCTCGCGCTCGACCAGGATGCTCCGGGAACGGTCGAGATCGAACTGGGCGACACACTCGATGTGCGGGGTCTGGGGAAACATGTCTACCGGCCTCACGCGGTTGAGCTTATAACCGGCCTCGACCAACTGGGCCGCGTTCGGGGCCAGGGTCGTCGGGTTGCACGAGATGTAGACGATCCGCCGGGCCTCGCACTCGATCAGGCGACGGACGATCTTCGCCGAGAGGCCGGCTCGCGGCGGGTCGATGGTGACCACGTCGGGTTTGCCGGCTTCCTCGATCAAGGGCCGCATGCCGGTGCGGGCGTTCGCCGCGACGAACCTGGCGTTGGTGATCCCGTTGATGGTCGCGTTCTTCTTGGCGTTGGCGATCGCGTCGGGGACGATCTCGAGGCCCCAGACCTGCCCCGCCTGCCCGGCCATGCTGAGGCCGATCGTGCCGACCCCGCAGTAGAGGTCGAACAGCTTCTCGGAGCCGGTCAGGCCCGCGTACTCGGCGGCCAGCCCGTAGAGCTTCTCGGCCATCTCGGTGTTGGTCTGGAAGAA
>JBEBXB010000233.1:0-3742 GCA_040391885.1 Conexibacter woesei
CGGTTCAAATCCGGGCGCCCCGATCACACAGGCAGGGAGCTGACCCGACTCCCCGCATCCGCAAAGGCGCCCTCGTGGCGCCTTTCGCGCGTCTGGACGCCCTACAATCGTGCGTTCGCGATCAAGCGAGCCGTCCGCAAACGGGCGCAACCAGGGGGTCGGAACATGTGTTTCGGGTTGCAGCGAGTCAAGGAAGACAACGAGCGTGAGGGAGAAACGATGGCCAGGGCCAAACGGGGATTCAAGAGCCGCACATGCCTTTTTGGGCGTACTGCGCCCAAAAGGGCCGGTTCCATGCTCGCCACCGCTCTCGGAGTCGCGGCGAGCTTCCTGCTCCTCGCCGGGCCGGCCTCGGCGCTGATGCCCCCGGAGCCGGCGAAGGCCGGGATCGTCTTCTCCAACGGCGGCCGGATCGTCTCCATGAAGGCCGACGGCTCGGAGCGGACGGTGCTGACCAACCGGTCGCGAACCCCGCGGAACGGCCCTTACGGCCACACCGACCCGCAAGTCTCCCCGGATGGCACGATGCTGCTGTTCACCGACAACCGCCGGGAGAAAGAGTGGGGTCCGACCGCTTGGGTCCCGCGCCGGGATGTGGTCGTCGCCAACGCCGACGGGACGGGCCAGGGACGGATCCTGAAGAGCAAGGGGCGATTCACCTACACCACCGCGGCCTGGATGCCGGACGGCTCGATCCTGGCCCCGTACCTGGAAGCTTCCGGCAAGCGCGTGAAGTCGGGCCTGTTGAAGATCCAGCCCGACGGGTCCGGTCGCCAGAAGGTGTTTCAACTGAAGCCCCGCACGAAGGCTCCGTGGTTCGAGGGGTGGGCGATGAACGACCTGTCGGTCTCGCCGGACGGCAGCAAGGCGATGGTCCGCATACCGACGGAAGGCGACGGTGGAGTGTTCGGGCTCAAGTACCCGGATCGGCTCGTGGTGGTGGATCTGGCAACCGGCAAGCGACGGTTGATCACCAAGGAGGGATTCTCCGGAAGCTGGTCTCCCGACGGCAACTCGATCGTCTACACGCAGGCTCTCGCGGACAGCGATGACGAGTCCTGCTCGTGGCAGTACTGGTGTGTGCGGGCGAGCCGGATCATGGTCGCCGACGCCGACGGCCGTTCTCCGCGGCGCCTGATTTCCGGCAAGGACGATCAGCGGGAGCCGTCCTGGTCCGCGGACGGAACCCGGATCCTGTTCCAGTCGAACCGGAACCTGAGGGGGTCGACCGAGACGTTCGAGATCTACTCGGTCAACCCGGACGGTCGCTGCCTGACCTGGCTGACCAACGGCACCCCGGCCAGCGTGACCCCGTCCTGGATCCCCGGTGGCGATGTCACCGACGAACCGGGCGGCTGCGACCCGCTGGCCCTGCCCCTGCTCGCCGAAGTGAAGCTGCCGGTGGCGAAGCCCGGGGCGACGACCCCCTTTTGGGCGGGCGAGTCGCTGGGTTCCGCGGTCTACTCGGGTGGCTTCTCCGGTCGGTTCGGCCTGCAGGCGGACTACATGGATTGCGACCAGTTCGAACCGAAGAACTGCCGCGATTCGTTCGTCCTCTGGTCCGTCGACATCTGCTTCACCTCCGGGTCGCTCACCCAGATATTCGGTGGGGACAGGATGCTGCGGTCGCAACGCGGAGCCCCGGTCTTCCGGAACAAGGAGGAGATGGGAACGTTCACGGTCGTCTTCACCGGTCGCAGCTACGTGACGATCATCGGCGGCTCGAAGTGGGCCCGGAAGGAGATCGACGCGTTGCGGAGGGTCGGAAAGAGCCGGGCTGTCGGGGCTCTGCCGAAGCCGCTCTTTCCCGCCAAGGATGTGCGCCGGATGAAGAAGATCGCCCGGGTCGTGAAGCGTTCCGGCTCGGTGAGGGCTGCCGCCAAGCGTCTCGACCGGAAACCGGCGGCGATCCGCGCCAATCTGCGGATGAGCCGCAAGCTGGGCCGTATGGCTCGTTACGGCACCGTCAACTGCCCCAAGGTCCGACGCGGCAAATCTGAATCGGGTGGCTCGTCCGATCGCGGCCGCGCGTTGGCCGGGGTCGCTTCGGAGGTGCTCCGATGAGTCGCCTCGAATCCAGGGCGAGCGGCAGGCCCTCCCTTGTCGCGCTGGCCGCGACGATCTTCGCGGTGCTCTGCCTGACCGCTCTGCCGCGGCCCGCGGTCGCTCTGTCGCCTCCGCAGCCCGAGAAGGCCGAGATCGTCTTCGAGAACGGCGGCCGGATCATCTCGATGAAGGCCGACGGCTCGGAGCGGACGGTGCTGACCCGTCGGGGCAAGGCGCCGGTGCCGGACCCGTGGGATCGAAACCACGACGCCTCCCCGTCGATCTCCCCGGACGGCCAGAAGCTGCTGTTCCTGCGGACCTTCCAGGGGAAGAACGCCCGCCAGCTGATCGTGGTCGCCGACCGGGATGGCAGCTCTCCCCGGACGATCTTCAGTCAGCGGAGTAACCCGTCGCGCCGAGTCAGTGTTGATCTCTGGGCCCCGGTCTGGTCGAAGGCGGACGGCCGGATCCTGTTCATCCGGGATCGATCGAAGGACTCCCGGAAGAACGGGAAGCCGTTCTCGAAGTTCCGATACGACGTGGTTGCGATGGCGCCGGATGGCACAGCCCCCGAAGTGCTCTTCACCCGGTGGACGACCAGCTCCTTCGGCAAGCAGCCGCAGCCGGCGGGTGACGTCGAAGACGTGGATGTCTCCGCCGACGGCAAGAAGCTCCTCGTTTCCGGTCGCGGGGGCCGGGAACAGGAGCGGATCGACGTTCTGGATCTGGCGACGGGCAAGTTGAAGCTGATCCGCAAGATGGGACGCGAAGCCCGGTGGTCCCCGGACGGCTCCCGGATCCTCTTCACCTCGGAGCATCAGAAGATCGGCAAACGGTGCAAGTGGATGGACGGCTGCTTCTACGACCAGAAGCTCTACGTGATGAATGCCGACGGCTCGGGGCTGCGGCGGATCGAGATCGGACGCCGCAAGGGCTTCCAGAACGGCGGCCGCTGGTCCCCCGACGGATCCCGGATCCTCTTCTGGGGCAACCGCGACTCAGAGGGTGGGGCGGAGATCTACTCGATCCGCCCAGATGGGAGCTGTCTCACCTGGCTTACCAACGGCTCGATCGGCAGCTCCCAGGCGGATTGGGCGCCGGAGACAGGTCGAGACCCGGCACCGGGGGCCTGTGGTGACGGGGGCCGCGCACCGCTGGTGGAAGTGCGGCCGAGGCCGAAGGTCCAGGTCAAGGGCAGGCCGGCGGGTTGGACCCGGCTCTGGCTCGGGCCCGTGTTCGGCACCGCCTTCTACCAGTCGGATGGCGGTCTCGGCCATTGGCTTGACATGAACGGTGCGTTCGAGCGCGGCTTCGACGTTCGGTGGGGAGGCATCTCCTACGGTGGCTGCACACGATTCGATCCGCGGGGATGCGTCGACGCCAGCTTCGAACTGGGCTATCAAGATGTCTGTCGTGGCTGGGGAACCCGGATGCTCGATCAGGGCGAATACGTGAAGTCCCGCCTGCGGCGAGGAGCCTTGGTGATGGAAGCAAACGACTTCCGCGGTAACCGCGCGAGCCCCTTGATCGTCACCGGAGGCCAGACCGTGATCGTGGACGTGCTCGCCGGCCGGAAGCTGATCCGGCCCTGGCAGCGCAAGGCGATCGGCGCCCTGCGTCCCGTCGGCGCGGCCGATGCCTCGGCGCCGCTGGCGGCGCCGGTGCTCGACCGGAGGATGGTGCGAAAGGCGGCCCG
>JBEBXB010000234.1:0-3734 GCA_040391885.1 Conexibacter woesei
CGGATCACGGTCGACCAGGGTGTCGAGATGGGCCGTCCCGGCCGGATCGAGGCCCGCATGGAGTCCGGTCGCCCCCGGGTCGGCGGGCTGGTCCGCGAAGTGATCCGCGGCGAAGTCGAGCTTCCCGCCTGAGCCGAAAATGGCGCGGCGGCGAATGCGGGGAGCTATGGTCGGAGCATGGATATCGCAATCGCCGGCGGGCACGGCAAAATCGCACTGGAACTGACCCGACTGCTTACCGTGCGGGGTGATTCGGTCCGGTCGTTGATCCGCAACCCGGAGCATGCGACGGACGTGCGGACGGTGGGAGGCGAACCGGTCGAGGTGGACCTCGAGACCGCCGCCGACGACGCGATCGACGAGGCAATCGGTGGCTGCGACGCGGTCGTCTTCGCGGCGGGGGCCGGTCCCGGCAGCGGCGCCGCCCGCAAGGAGACCGTCGATTACGGCGCCGCCGTGAAGCTGATGCAGTCCTGCGACCGGACCGGGGTCCCGCGTTACGTGATGATCTCCGCCGCGAGTGCCGACGCCTCGATCGAGGGCGACGAGGTCTTCGCCGTCTATCTCCGCGCCAAGGGCAGGGCCGATGCGGAGCTGATCGCATCCGGCCTCGACTACGTGATCGTCCGGCCCGTGGTGCTCACCGACGATCCGCCTCTCGGCTTGGTCAGCACCGCGCGCCACCTGGCCGAGCTCGAGTCGAACGAGATCCCCCGGACCGACGTCGCCCTCTTCATCGCCGAGGTCCTCGCCCGGCCGGACCTGTCTGGCGACGTGATCAACCTGAGCTCCGGTTCACGGGAGATCCCCGAGTCCCTCGCTTGAACTGACCCACCGCAATCGAAGTCGGACTTTTAGGCGTATATGACCCAAAAGTCCGACTTCGATTCGCGTTGACGGCCCGTTCCGGCCTCAGAACATCCCGGCGGTGGTCTCCATCGCCCGCCAGAGGAGGAAGGCGATCACCAGGCAGGCGACGGTCATGATGCCCGTCTCCCGCCGGACGATCGCGAGCCCGATCTCCTGCTGCTCGTCCGGTTCGAGCTCGGCGAACCGGGAGGCGAGCTCGGCCGACGCCAGGGGCTCGGCCCCGGCCACCGGTTCCGGGTCGAGCCGCTCGCCGAGCTCCTGGCCGGCGGCGCCGCCGCGCATCAGCTCGGCGAGGAAGGAGGCGACCACCGGGAGGAGGACGTAGAGGTAGTGGAGATCGTCGTCGGCGCGGTGTCCCGTGAGGTACGTGACGCAGGCGAAGAGGACGAAGATCATCGTCACGACCTGGGCGGTCCGCAGCAGGTACCAGAAGGGCACGGAGGGCTTTCGACCAGCCCAAGAGGCGACGCCGGTGGTCCCGGCGACGACGTTTATCGCGATAACGATCACTCCCAATGCGGAGTACGCGTCGGACACGGGTCAATCCCGTCTGAAACGGTCGGAGTTCGGCTTGTATATGCGGAAAATCACTATGTAACGACTTGATACAAAGTAGGAGGCTTGAGGTGTATAACCCATGCTGAGGGACAGCCTACGTATCCCCGGAAAGAGTCAGTTTGCTTCACCAGTACCTCCCAGTTCTCGTCTTCGCAGCTCTCGGCCTCATCGTCGGTGGGGCTTTCGCGACCCTCAACGCGGTCCTCGGACCCAAGCAGATCAAGGACGCGGCCACCAGCGCCGCCATCCGCCAGTCCGACCCGTACGAGTGCGGACTGCCGTCCGAGATCTCCAAGACCTTCCGGTTCGGCGTCTCCTTCTACCTCATCGCGATGCTGTTCATCCTGTTCGACATCGAGGTCGTCTTCCTGTACCCGGTCGGAGCGATCCTCAAGTCCGCGGATTCGATCTTCGTTCTCGCGGAAGTAATCCTCTTCGTGGGCCTGCTTTTCGTCGCCCTCGTCTACGTCTGGCGCAAGGGAGCCCTCGATTGGAGATAGAACGCCAGAAGCTGCGGGTCCATTCCCCGCTCGAGCAGCCCAAGTCCCCGGAGGAGCTGCGTGCCCGCCAACTGCGTGCCCGCGACATGCTCCGCGGCGACATCGAGGGCGCTGATCTCGACGCCTACGTCGAGGAGCGGGTGGCCACCACCACGCTGGAGAAGGTCCTGAACTCCGCCCGGGCCAACTCGATCTTCCCCGCGACCTTCGGTCTGGCCTGCTGCGCCATCGAGATGATGTCGACCGTCTCGCCGCGCTACGACATCGCCCGTTTCGGTGCCGAGGCGTTCCGTGCCTCGCCGCGCCAGGCGGACCTTTTGATCCTTTCCGGACGGGTCTCGATCAAGATGGCCCCGGTCGTCCGCCGGATCTACGACCAGATGCTGGAGCCGAAGTGGGCGATCTCGATGGGGGCCTGCTCCTCGTCTGGCGGCATGTTCCAGAACTACGCCGTGGTCCAGGGCGCCGACAAGTTCATGCCGATCGACGTCCACGTCCCCGGCTGCCCGCCCCGCCCGGAGGCGCTGCTCTACGCCTTCACCAAGCTCCAGCAGAAGATCCGCGGCAATCCGGATCCAGGGTGGCGTTCGCGTTACAACGCGCACGGAACCGAGGAATGGGCCCGGACCGGACCCGCCTCGAAGCCCTCCGAGGAGGCCCTCGAGGCCTACCGCAAGGCCCGGGAGGTCCTCGGTGCCTGACGCGCCCGGACTCGAACTGCTCCTCGCCGAAATCAACCGCACACATCCAGGGGCGGTCGTCGACACGAGCTTCGATCGCGAGCAGCCCGCCCTGCTCGTCGACCCCGCGTTCATCACGGAGGTCCTCCGCTGGCTGCGCGACACCCCCGGCCAGGAGTACACCTTCCTCGCCTCCGTCCACGGCGTCGACTACTTCCCGAACGCCCCGCGCTTCGCCGTCCATTACGAGCTGATCAACCGCGAACGCTACGAACGCCTCCGCGTCAAGGCGATCGTCCCCGAACCCACCGGGGTAGGGGCGGACGAATCGGGTGTCACAGCCTCCGGCGGGACGTCGCCTACGGGTGCGACCCCCGATCCTTCCGCGGCCAAGGCAGGCTCCGGACCGGCCGCCCCGGCCACTCCGGAACAGGAAGAACCAAGCGCCGCGACCGAATCCGGACCCCAGAAGACAACCGAAGACAGCTCTGCCACGGGATCCGAAGAAGGAACAACGGTTGCAGCGAGTGTCGGTGGTGGACCCGACGAGCTTGCCGAGGAGGGGGCACCACCGGCGATCGCACACGCAAACGATGGCAACTCCGGAGTAGCCACCTTCGAGTACGAGGGTGAGACCCTGCCGAGCCTCAAGTCCTGCGTCGACCTCTTCCCGACCGCCGACTTCCAGGAGCGCGAGGTCTTCGACTTCTTCGGGATCCACTTCGAGGGCCACCCCGACCTCCGCCGGATCCTGATGCCGGAGGACTACGTCGGTTGGCCGCAGCGCCGTGATTTCCCGGTCGGTGGCGAACCCGTCCTCTTCACCAAGGACGAAGTCGACAGCCCGGGGTGGTGGAAGTAGTGGCCAGCAAGGTCGAAGACATGCTGCGCGACGACGAGATGACCGCCGGCGCCCTGGTCAACGAACTCCAGGAGCGGCTCCCCGGCGCGACGATCGAGCTCGAGCCGGAGCAGGAGATGCTCACGGTGAACATGGGCCCGCACCATCCGGCGACCCACGGTGTGCTGCGCCTGATCGTCGACCTGGAGGGCGAGGTCGTCAAGGACCTCAAGCCGGTGATCGGCTACGTCCACACCGGCATCGAGAAGTCCTGCGAGACGATGA
>JBEBXB010000235.1:0-3726 GCA_040391885.1 Conexibacter woesei
AGGGCCTCATCTCCATGCTCGCGACCCAGTCACCGGTCGCCACGGACCTGCGGCTCATCTCGGCCCTCCTCCACGTCATCAAGAACGCGGAGCGGATGGGCGACCAGTGCGTGAACATCTGCAAGTTGATCCCCCTGGCCGGCAGCAACCCGCCGGTCGAACCGGGCCTGACTCGCCGCATCCTCGAGATGGGCGCCCAGGCACGCCGCCAGATCATCCAGGCGAAGCGCGCCTTCGCCGATCGGAACGAAGGACTTGCCCAGGACCTGGTCCGGCAGGACGACCTGATCGACCAGCTGAACAAGGAGTGCTTCGTCGTCGCGCTCGAGATCGGCGACGAGATCGACCGGCGGGAGTGGGCCATGACCATGCTCCTGGCCGCTCGGGCGATCGAACGGATCGGCGACAACGCGGTCGACGTCGGCGAACAGGTCGCCTTCATTGTCACCGGGTTGTTCCGCGAGTTCGAGGATGCCTCACACCCGATTTGAGGCGCACCGTGGGAATCACCGATCCGGGCGGCTCGAATCAGAATCGGGGCGTGGACGCGCCGCCAGCCGGCCTTGCGCCCCGACCGACAGCCGGCCACCAAGTCCTCAAGGCCGGCCCCCTCGAGATAAGGCTGGGTCAGAAGACAGTCCTCTGCGACGGCCTGAGCCTGGTCTTGACCGTCCGGGAGTTCCATCTCCTGGCCGCGCTGGCGACCCGTCCCGAACAGGTGCTCGGCCGGGAAGAGCTGTACGAGCTGGTCTGGGGCGGTGCGATGCCGAAGCAGGAACGTTCCGTGGACGTCTACGTCTCGAAGCTGCGCAACAAGCTCGAGGCGGCGCTGCCCCATTGGCGCTTCATCCAGACCCACGTCGGGTTCGGGTACAGCTTCTCTCCGCGCCATCTGTAGGCCGCTTGGCACGACCCTGCCGAGCCCCCTGAGCGCTCTTTAAACACCCTCTTTTCACCCTGTTTACACGGGTTTCAGGCTTTTTTCACGAGTTTCACAGCCCGATAACACTGGAGCCTCCGGCGCACGGTTGACTGATTGGTGACGGCACGACTGCGTCGTCATCAAACCGAATGGAGGAAGTCTTGAAACTGAAGAAGTGGCTTATCGCGATTCCGCTGACCCTGGCATTGGGTATCGGCGTCGCCGCATGCGGAAGCGATGACGACTCCGCAGGGGGATCATCGAGCCTGTCCGGTGAGATCGCCGGTGCCGGCGCCAGTTCGCAGGAAGCGGCGATGAACGGCTGGATCGTCGGATTCCAGGACGGCAACCCGGACGTCAACATCTCTTACGACCCGGTCGGGTCCGGAGGCGGACGTGAGCAGTTCATCGCCGGCGGCACCAGCTTCGGCGGCACCGACTCCACCATGGACGAGGACGAACTGAAGTCCGTGGCCGAGCGCTGCACGCCCGGGGACTACATCGAGATCCCGGCATACATCTCGCCGATCGCCGTCGCCTACAACGTCGAGGGCATCGATGAGCTGAACCTCGCTCCGGCGACCCTGGCGAAGATCATGAACGGCAAGATCACCAACTGGGACGACCAGGCGATCGCGGCCGACAATCCCGATGCGGAGCTCCCCGACCAGCGCATCACCACCGTCCACAGGTCGGACGAGTCGGGCACGACCGAGAACTTCGCCGATTACCTGTCGCAGGCCGCTCCCAAGGACTGGCCTCACGAAGTGGACGGCTACTGGCCGGTCAAGGGTGGCGAAGCCGCCCAGGGCACCTCGGGAGTGGTCAGCGCGATCAACGCCGGCAGCGGCACGATCGGCTACGCGGACCTCAGTCAGGTCGGCGAGCTCGGCACGGTGAACATCAAGGTCGGCGACGAGTACACCACTCCGTCCCCGGACTCCGCCGCGCAGATCGTCGACGTCTCGGAGCGGGTCAAGGGAAGCGACGAGTTCGTCTTCGCCTTCGATCTCGCCCGCGACACCACCGAGGAGGGCATCTACCCGATCTCGCTGGTCTCGTACGAGATGGCCTGCACCCACTACGACGACGAGGAAGAGGCGGAGCTGGTGAAGGCCTTCTACAGCTACATCATCAGCCCGGAAGGCCAGGACGCCGCCGCGTCAGCCGCCGGATCCGCTCCGATCTCGGACAGCCTGCGCGAGCAGATCAGTCCGGCCGTGGAGGCCATCGGAACCAAGTAAGCCCGAACCGTCAGAAGCGCTGCCCGCCCGGATCGCACCGGGCGGGTGGTGCTTCCGCCGGTGAGTTCCGGCAGAGGCCAGGAGAAACCAGTGAGCACAACCACCGCGACCGAAGCTGAAGTCCCGACCGGCCCCAAGCCCCACCGCCGGCTCGGGGACCGCATCTTCTCGAACCTGGCGAGCGGCGCCGGCCTGACCATCCTGGTCGTACTGGCGGGCGTCGCCATCTTCCTCATGGTGGAAGCCTGGCCGGCGATCACAGCCCCGGCAAAGGACATCCCGGGGGGCGAGGGGCTGCTCTCCTACGTCTGGCCGCTGGTCTTCGGGACCGTCCTGGCCTCGGCTATCGCGATCGTCGTGGCGGTGCCGATGGCAATCGCGACGGCCCTCTTCACCAGCCATCTCGCCCCCCGGATGGTGGCCCAGGGCGTCGCCTACCTGGTCGACCTGCTGGCCGCCATCCCCAGCATCATCTACGGGCTCTGGGGAATCGCCGTCCTGGGGCCGGCAGTCGTCCCGGCCACGGAATGGCTGGCGGACAACCTCGGCTTCATCCCCTTCTTCGCCGGGCCGGCGTCGACCACCGGCCGGACCATGCTCGTCGCGGGAATCGTGCTGGCGCTGATGATCCTGCCGATAATCAGCGCCGTAGCCCGAGAGGTCTTCACCCAGACCCCGAAGGGCCTCCAGGAGAGCGCCCTGGCCCTCGGGGCGACCCGTTGGGAGATGATCCGGATGGTGGTCCTGCCCTTCGGCCGGTCCGCCGTGGTCGCAGGGTCGATCCTCGGCCTGGGACGCGCCCTCGGCGAGACGATGGCGGTCACGATCATCCTCTCCGTGTCCGGGGTCGTCAGCTTCAATCTGATCAGCCCCGAGAACCCCACCACGATCGCGGCCAACATCGCCCTCCAGTTCCCCGAATCCTCGGGGCTTGCGGTGAACGTCCTGATCGCGACGGGGCTCGTGCTGTTCGCGATCACGCTCGGGGTCAACATGATCGCCCGGGCGATCATCAGCCGAAGGGAAGGCAGAAGTGAACGGTAAGACCGCAACCGCGCCGGCCGGAACCCGGGCCCCGATGCTCCCGCGGTGGGCTCCCTGGGCCACATTCGGCGGTGGCATCGCCGCAGGGGGGCTGATCGCCCTCGCGATCGGCGCGTCGCCTTTCGTCTGGCTGATCTTCGCCGGCCTGATCACCCTGGTCTCGACGACCGTCTGGTCGCGGTCGGTGGAGGGAAAGCGCAAAGCCGTCGACCGGGCGATGACCCTGCTCGTGGTCGCTGCCTTCGTACTGGCCTTGGTGCCCCTGCTCTCGCTGATCTACACCGTCGTCTCGAAGGGCCTCGCCCGGTTCGACGGCGAGTTCCTCGGCTCCTCGATGCGCGGCGTGCTGGCCGAGGGCGGCGGCGCCTTCCACGCGGCGATGGGAACCCTGATCATCACCCTGGTCGCCGCGGCCGCCGCCGTGCCGGTAGGAGTGATGACGGCGATCTACCTGGTCGAGTACGGCAAAGGCAGGCTGAAGCGCGCGATCACGTTCTTCGTCGACGTGATGATGGG
>JBEBXB010000236.1:0-3726 GCA_040391885.1 Conexibacter woesei
GGCCGACGCACCGGAGCGGAGGATCTGGCCACCCGCGGGGCAGGTCGATCCGGCTGACCGCAACGAAGAGCTGTGGGCGCCGGAGACCCACAAAATCAACGGCAAGTGGTACGTCTACTACACCGCCAACGGGGGAGCCGGCGATTTCGGCAAGCACCGGATGTACGTGCTGGAGAGCCAGTCGAAGAGTCCGGCCGGGCCCTACGTCTTCAAGGGGGAGCTATCCCTGCCGCAGCCGTTCGCGATCGACGGGACCATCCTCGAACTGAACGGCAGGCTGTACATGCCGTACTCCGGCGGCCCCTCGTTCCAGCCCGCCTCGCTCTACCTCGCCGAGCTGGCCAACCCTTGGACGGTCAAGGGCATCCCGATCCTCATCTCGACCCCGGAGTTCGGCTGGGAGAAACAGCTGTTCTCGATCAACGAAGGACCCGAGATCCTGATGCGGGGCAACAAGCTCCACATCATCTACTCGGCGAGCTGGTGCGGCTCCGGCCTTTACGCGCTCGGCCGCCTGACCGTCTCCAGCAAGGCGGACCTGATGGATCCGGCCACCTGGGAAGGTTCGAAGTTCGTCAACCCCGTCTTCGAGACCGATGCCGCCCGCGGGGTCTTCGGACCGGGCCACGGTTCCTTCTTCACCGCCAACGGCGGCAAGGAGTCCTGGAACGTCTACCACGCCACCGAGGAAGAAGGGAAGGGCTGCTTCACCGGTGGCATGAGGACCACCCGGGTCCAGCGCTTCACCTGGAACAGGGACAACACGCCCAACTTCGGCAGGCCCGTCTCGCTCGGGACCGACATCCCCGCCCCGAAGGGCGACAAGACGATCGCGATCCAGGCCGAATCCTCGAAGTTCCCGGCGGCTGAGCGGGCCGGACGGCTGGACGAGCGCCGGTTCTTCGGCTACGCGGGGATGACCCTGACTCCGGCCAGCGCGACGAACGCCCTGCCGACCATGAAGTACAGGCTGAAGAAAGCCGGTCGGTACCAGGTCTACGTGCGGGTTCTCGGTGGACCGGCGGCTGGGGACGTCACCCTGGTCCGGCCGAACGGTTCCCTCGTGACCCGCAAGGCCACGCGCGACGCCGAGGGAGCGATCGAGCTGAACATGGGCGCGATGCGCATCGGCAAGGGCCTGAAGAACCTCCGTCTGCGCAGCGCGGCTCCGGTCGCTCTCGATCAGATCCGGCTTCAGCCGCAGAAGAAGCAGAAGAAGCGCAAGTCCCGGAAGTAGCCTCCGGCCGGTGGCTAGGCTGAGGCATGTCCACCGAATGGTCAACAGCGTCCTATGACTCCTGGGCCGCCACCTGCGACACGCTTCACGCCGAGACCCAGATACTCGGCAAGCTCGCGGTGGCACTGGCCCCGCCCGAGCCGCAGCTCCAGCACGCCGCGCTGCGACTGACGGCCCGCGGATGGGAAACCGGCCCGATGCCGGCGCCGGGAGGCGGGGTGATCGCCGTCGCCCTCGACCTCCGGGATCACGAAGCGGTGATCGAACACAGCCGCAACGGAACGGAACGGCTCCCGCTCGGCCCCGACCGGCCGGTCGCCGCGGTGACCGGCGGAATCCTCGAGGCGATCGCCCGCCTGGCCGGGCCTGTCGAGATCGACCCGACGCCCCAGGAGGTCACCTGGACAGTCCCGCTGGACGAGGACGAGGAGCACCACACCTATGACCCGGCAGCGGTCGAGGGCTACTTCGAGGCGGCAACCCGGGCCTCGCTGGTCCTCGCGGAGCTGCGCGCCCCGTGGCGGGGCCGGGAGACCCCGGTGAACGCATGGTGGGGCTCATTCGACCTCGCCGTGAACTTCTTCTCCGGGCATCCCGCCGAGCCGCCCTCGAAGGACTTCATCATGCGCAACGCCATGGATTCCCAGGAGGTCGCGATCGGATGGTGGCCCGGTGACCCCCGCCACCCCGAACCCGCGTTCTATGCCTACGCCCACCCTGCCCCGGACGACTTCGCCGGAGCCGACCTCTCGCCGGCAGCCGGCGGCTGGGACGACGCCCTGGGCGAGTTCGTCCTCGACGACCGGGACGCGGACGCGACCGGTGACCCCCACGCTGCCGCCCTGGGATTCGGACGGGCCGCCTTCAGCCATGCCTGCGAGGTGTGCGACTGGGATCCCGTGCTCGCCGCCACCGCCGGAGGCACCCCGCCGCCGATCCGGTAGCCGGGACCAGGCCGAGCCGGGGGACAGTCCGGCCCGGTCGCCGCCCCGCACCCCGGTGAGCCAACCGGCTAGGGCAGTTCGATCCCGATCGAGTCGATCAGCTCGCGGCGCACCTGTCCGGCCGTGGATCCGGCTTCGATCCGTTCTTCGAGGGTGATCGCCCCGTGCCGCTTGGCCAGGCGGGCTCCGTCATCTCCGAGCATCAGCGGAACGTGGGCGAAGCGGACGGGCGGAGCCAGGTCCAGCCGGCCGTACAGCCACAACTGGCGCGCGGTCGTGTCCAGCAGGTCCGCGCCCCGCACCACCTCGGCCACCTCCTGGGCGGCGTCATCGACCGTCACCGCGAGGTTGTAGGCGAAGTCACCGTCGTTGCGCCGGACCACGAAGTCGTCGACCACCGCCTCGATGCGGCCGCAGATCCCGTCCTCGAAGGCAACCCGTTCCGCGCCGGCCCGGACCCTGAGTGCGGGCGGTCGTCCCGCGGCGCGGCGTTCGGCCCGTTCGGCTTCCGTCAACTCACGGCAGATGCCCGGATATGCCCCCTCGGGCAGTTCACCGTGGGGAGCCGACGATGCCTCCCGGATCTCGGCCCTGGTGCAGAAGCATTCGTAGACGAGCCCCTGCCGGCGCAGCCGGTCGATGGCGGCGGCGTACAGCTCGTGGCGTTCGCTCTGCCGGACCGGCTCGCCGTCCCAGTCGACCCCGATCTGCCGGAGCTCGTCCAGCTGGATATCGACCCACTTCTCGCGGGATCTGCCGGAATCGAGATCCTCGATCCGGAGCAGGAACGGGGCGTTCCGCCGGCGGGCGGCGGCCCAGGCCGCCAGCGCTGTCCGGAGGTTGCCGAGATGCAGCCTGCCGGTCGGGCTGGGGGCGTAACGCCCGGGGCCGGTGCCGGGGTCCCCGACTGGCCCGAAGGCCAGGAGGGCTCCGTCCGGCGAACCGTGCGCGGAAACTTCCACCGGTGAGAGTTTCGGCGCTCGGTTTGGGGACCGGCTGCTTTCCCGGGAGGGGGTTTCTCCGTTCATCCGATCGTCCTCGCCAGATCCGTCGCAAGGTCGCCGCGGGGTGCGACCGATATCCCCCCGAGCCCGAGCCAGCCGGCCATCAACTCCAGTTCGGCGGCCAGTTCGCCCGCGGTCTCCGGCGGGGCGCCCTCCTCGGCCCAGGCCGCCTGGACCAGCAGCGCCGAACCGTCGCGGTCGGATTTCAGGTCGACCCGGGCGACGATCTCTTCGTTGAGCAGGAAAGGGAGCACGTAGTAGCCGTGACGCCGTTTCGCTTTCGGTGTGTAGATCTCGATCCGGTAATGGAATCCGAAGAGCTCCTCCAGCCGGCGGCGCTCGAAGACCAGCGGATCGAACGGGGCGAGCAGCGCCCGGCCTTCGATCCGGCGGGGACGTCTCGCCCCGGGATGCATCCAGGCCGGTCCCTGGAGTCCGTCGACTTCAACCGGGAGCAGCCTGCCCTTTGCCTCCAGGGACTCGATCGCCTGCCGGGTCTCGCGGGCCGGGAGGCGGAAGTAGTCCCGCAGGCAGCGGGCGG
>JBEBXB010000237.1:0-3711 GCA_040391885.1 Conexibacter woesei
TCGAGAAGGGCGACCTCGTCATGATCGAGATGGGGACCGTAGTCGACGGGTACTGGGCCGACACGACCCGCACGGTCGTCGCCGGCAGCGAAGGCACGGCCGTCCAACAGGAAGCGAACTCGGTCGTGTACGAAGCGATCGAGGCCGCGATGGCCTCGGCGGTGCCCGGCGCCACCGGTGGAGAGGTCGACGCCGCCGCCAGGGGTCTATGCGTGGCTTCGGGACTGAGCGGGGTCTTCCCCCATCAGACCGGTCACGGGGTCGGTTTCCGGTACCACGAGATGCGTCCGAATCTCGTGCCGAAGGGGAACGCAAAGCTCGAAGAAGGCATGTGCCTTGCCCTCGAGCCGGGCTTCTATTCGGAAGCGCTAGAAGGTGGCGTGAGACAGGAGTACAACGTATACGTGACCAGCGAAGGCGCGAAGCCGTTTGTCTCCTTTGAGCATCCCTTCAACGGCTAGGACGCCCATGGATGAGACAACGGAACGGGCCGAGGCCGACGCCGCGGATCACTGCTTTCGCGGTGAGCTGGCGATCGTCACCGGCGCGGGGGCCGGCATCGGCCGGTCAGTGGCGAAGCTGCTGGCCGCTCGGGGGGCGAAGGTGCTGATCGCCGAGCGTGACGCTGTGTCCGGTGCGGATGCGGCGTCCGAGATCCGCGAGGCCGGTGGCATCGCCGAGTCGCTGCAGGTGGCGGTCGGGGATGCGGATGCCGTCCACGAGATGATCGGCTGGGCAGAAGCCTCCGAAGAGCCGCTGCGTGTCCTGGTGAACAACGCGGCGGTGACCCGGTCATCTCAATTCTTCGAGGTGTCCGGGGAGGAATGGGACACGATCCTGGATGTGAACTCCAAAGGCCTGTTCTTCCTGATGCAGGCGGCGGCGGCCACCATGACGAACCGTGGCGGCGGAAGGATCGTGAACATCGCCTCCATCGCCGGCAAGGGGTGGGGAGGGTCTTCGAGTGCCGCCTCTGCCGGTTCGAAGGGGGCGGTCATCGCCTTGACCCGCTACGCCGCGCTCGCCTTGGCCGGTGAAGGTGTGAACGTGAACTGTGTTTGTCCCGGGATCACCCAGACGGACGTCCTCGAGCGGCTGCTCCGCGAACGGGCGGCAGACGCCGGCGTCGAGTTCGACCGGTACGTCTCCGACTACGCCGCGCAGATTCCGGTCGGAAGGATGAATCAGCCGGAGGACGTCGCCGAGGCGGTGGCCTTCCTGGCTTCGCCTCGAGCCCGAAACATCACCGGGCAGTCGTTGAACGTCGACGGCGGCCTGGTCCTGGACTGACGAAGGGACGGCCAAGGGGAGACAGCATCGGGGACACAGGTCCAGGCCGGGCCTGTGTCCCCGTGTCCTCACGTGCCTCGCTCGGTGAGCTCGGCGCTGATCTGGATCAGCCGTTTCGCTCGTTCGGCGATCGGAAGGTCCACCAGGTAGTTGCCGACCTTCACCGCGCCCTGCAGCGTCGATTCGCTCGCCTCGTCGAAGGCTGCGATCACGTCGTGCGCAAATTCGAGCTCCTCCTTCGACGGGGTGAACTCCTCGTTGATCGTGGATATCTGCGCCGGGTGGAACAGAGACTTGCCCGAGTAGCCCAAGCCCCGGGCCAGGAACGACTGGCTCCTGAGGCCGGCCTCGTCGCCCAGCTCGGTGTGGACCCCGTCGATCGGAACCACGCCCGCGGATCTCGCTCCCACGGCGATGCTGGAACGCGCGTCGATGAGGTCGGCCGCCGAACCAGTTCGCATCAGCGGAAGGCCAAGATCCAGTGCGAAGTCCTCGGCGCCGAACAGCAGCGCACAGATCCGCTCGTCCGCGGCGGCTATTGCCGCGACATCCAGCAGCCCCTTGGTGGATTCGATCGCGGCGACGATCCTGGTGCTGCCTGCCTGAAGGTCGTGTTCCTCTTCGAGGGATGCCAGGAGTCCGGAAAGCTGTTTCACGTCCTCGGGCGAGTCGGCCTTGGGGAGGACGACCCCCGCAGCCCCGGCGACGGCGGCCACGTCGAGTTCCCAATCACTCGTTCCGACGGCGTTGATGCGTACGAAGGGGACGGGAAAGACGGGCTCGCGCGCGGTCAGCCACTCGCGGAGATTCTCACGGCCACGGGGACGTTCCGCCGGCACCACCCCGTCTTCGAGGTCCAGGATGATCGCGTCGACAGGCAGGGTCGGCGCCTTCCTCATGAAGCGGTCGGGGCTTGTGGGGACGAACATCCAACTCCTGAGTGAGGCTACGAGCTCCCGGGTGATGGGTCCGTGCTTGGCGAATGCGGGTGAAGCGGGCGAATGGGGCATTAGAGAATTCCTTCCGTTTTGAGCGTGGTGAGTTGTTCGGGGCTGTAACCGAGGTCTCCGAAGACCTCCTCGTTGTCTTCGCCCATGGCCCGGCCGGTCCAGCGGATCGATCCCGGGGTGGAGGAGAGGCGGACCGGCACGTTCTGCATCGCGATCTCACCCAGGTCGTCGTCGGGGACCTTGATGATCGAATTCATGGCTTGGTACTGGGGGTGCTCGAAGATTCCGGCGATGTCGAGAACGGGACCGATCGCGGCCTCCGCTCGCTCGAATTCGGCGACGACGTCATCGGCCGTCCGCGCGCCGATCCAGTCAGAAACGACCTTGTCGAGGATCTCGACGTGGTCGGCCCGACCCTGGCTAGTCGCGAACCATTCCTCTTCGATGAGTTCCGGCCGCCCGACCAGCTTCATCAGACGCCGGGCCACGGTGAGGGAGCTGGCCGATACTGCCAGCCAGACTCCGTCAGAGCTCTTGTATGTGTTTCGAGGGGCGTTCGAAGTCGTCCGGTTGCCGATGCGTTGCTGGATCTTCCCCAGCTGGTCGTAGACCATCGGTTGGGGCCCGAGAAGCGTCATCAGCGGTTCGATCAGGGCGACGTCCACGACCTGGCCCTGCCCAGTTGCGTCGCGGGTGCGCAGGGCGCCCATGATCCCGAAGAGGAGAACCAGCGCGGAAACCCCGTCAGCCAGGCCGAAGGGAGGGAGCGTGGGAGGTCCGTCCGGCTGACCGGTGATATGCGCGAACCCGCACATCGCCTCGGCGAGAGTCCCGTAGCCCGCGCGATTGGCGTAGGGGCCCGTCCGGCCGAATCCACTCACGCGGGCAAGGATCAACCCGGGGTTCTCCGCGGTGAGCTCCTCGTAGCTGAGTCCCCATCGTTCGAACGTCCCGGGCCGGAAGCTCTCGATGATCACGTCCGACTCGCGCGCCAGCTTGAGGAAGACCTCACGCCCCATCGGCTTGCCGAGGTTCAGGGTCACCGCCCGTTTGTTCCGGGCGAGCATCTTCCACCACAGTCCGACGCCGTTCTTCGACTCGCTGTGCTGACGGGCCGGATCACCCATCTCAGGGTGCTCGACCTTGATCACTTCCGCACCGAAGTCGCCCATCATGGTCGCCGCTAGCGGCCCGGCGAACAGCGTTGCGGTGTCCACCACCCGGACTCCGTCGAGCGGTGGTATCTGGCCTTCGGTTTCGTCGTTCATCGCCGCGAACCTTTCGATTCCGCGTATGGGGCGATGCGAAGGAGGAGCCGCTCCCTCGCGGCCTGCTTCGCCTTTTTCGCCTTCGGACTCATGAAATCCGTGCTCCAGTCGATGTTCGTGTCCCAGTGGACATCGATCTCCTCGTCCCAGCCGAGATCCGTGATCCGGCGTTTGATCTCGTCGGCTATGTCGACGAAGTACAT